>NZ_JBIWPO010000013.1:166094-206765 GCF_044768275.1 Streptomyces sp. NPDC101152
GTCCCGGCGGGCCCCCGGGGGGGCGCCCCAGCGGCGGGGGGGCCCCCCCCCGGCTGTGGCCGGGGGGCGGCGCCCGCCCGGGCACCGCGGGTCCCGCGGACGGCCTCAGCCCTGCCGCTCGGGCTACGGCTGGTCGGGCCGGTCACGGTCCACGCCGAGTTGGCCCTCGATCCGCTGCTGTGCCTCGTCGACCTGGCTCTCGTACTTGTTGCCGGTCCTCTCGTTGGCCTTCCGCTCCGCTGCGTCGGACATGTCCTTGGCCTTGTCCTGCAGCTGGCGGTTGCCCTTGAACCTGTCGAAGATGCCCATCCGGAGCTCCTTCCGGAGATGACTCAGAACCGACAATACGACCGATATGGGTGGTATGCCCACCCGGGCCGGTGGCGGTCTGGACCTCGTGAGTGCCCCCGCACGCCCTGCGGCTACGGTGTGCGCGGCGCCGTACAGGGAAGGCGCACCCTGCGGGGGTCGACCGGGACAGCAAGGGGAGGGACGCATCGTGGTGCGTCTGAGGGGCGGGGCCGCGCTCGCCGTCGTACTGGTGTGCGCCGTGGCCGGTTGCAAGGCCGAGACGAAGACGGGGTCGAGCGGACCCCAGGAGACGGCGGGCTCAGGGGCCGCCCTCAAGGCCGCCGAGTCGCTGACCGTGAAGGGAAGGGCGCCGAAGACGGGGTACTCCCGCGACCGCTTCGGCACCGCCTGGGCGGACACCGACTCCAACAACTGCGACACCCGCGACGACATACTCAAGCGTGACCTGCGGGACGTGAAGTTCACCGGCGGCACCTGCCGGGTGTCGTACGGGCTGCTGCAGTCGGACCCCTACTCCGGCAAGGAGGTGACGTACCGTCGTGGGCGCAGCCTCGTCGACATCGACCACATCGTGCCCCTCTCCGACGCCTGGCAGAAGGGTGCCAAGTACTGGGACGCGAGCAAGCGCATAGCTCTCGCCAACGACCCGCTCAACCTCATAGCGGTCGACGCGAGCACCAACCGCTCCAAGGGCGACGGCGACGCGGCGACCTGGCTGCCGCCCAACAAGGCCTACCGCTGCACGTACGTCGCCGGACAGGTCGCCGTGAAGCAGAAGTACGGGCTGTGGGTGACCGCCGCCGAGAAGTCCGCCATGGAGAAGGTCCTCAAGACCTGCCCGGGCCAGAAACTCCCCACCGGCGGCAACCCGACCTCGGCACCGGCCCGCTTCCACTGACAGAAACGGTTTTCCGGCCCGGGCGGCGGGCGCCCACCGCGAGCGCGTGGACGTGAAGGTGTCGACTCTCGCCGCCCGCCCCGAGATGCTCCGGGCGGTGCTGGACGTCCCGACACCTGGCCGACGTTCGTCACCAACGACCCCGTCGGCACCGCCCATCACGGCCGCATCCCCACCGAACTCCCCGACTACGTCCTCTTCGCCGACCGACGCCGTGGTGTGCGTCCGGACACCGTCGGCGCCGTCTCGATCGTCGTCGCCCCGCACGCGCAGGGCCTCGGGCTGTCGGCGCGGATGCTGGAGGCGATACGCGAGAACGCCCGTGCGCGGGGCTTCAGCGAGGTCGTCGCCCCGGTCCGGCCCAGCGCCAAGCACCTCGAGCCCCGTACGTCGCCGGTTCGCTGGGGGAGTGGCGCGGCTGGACAGGGCTGCCCTTCGACGTCCCGGGCGAGGTCGAGGTGCCCGGCGCGCTGGTGCCGGTGCGGTGCGAACCGGAGCGCGGATACGCCGTCTACGTCGAGCCCGACGTGTGGATGCGGCACCCGCTGTGAGGGGTGCCGCACCGGTACACGGCGCCCACGCGCCGTCGATCAGGCGGTCTTCAGGGACGTGAGGAGCCGGCGCGTCAGCTTGTGCGCGCTCGTGGCGCCGTTGTCGCTGCCCGCCGTCGACAGGACGGTGACGACGGCCTGGCCGGAGCGGGCCGCGACGAGCGTGGTGCCGTTCTGCCAGGCGGCGCTCGTCACCGTCATCGTGTACGCCTCGTCACCGAGCCCGGCCGTGGCTTTGCCGGTCACCTTCACCTTGGCGTGCGCCTGCGTGTCCGTGAAGGTGGCGCACTCGGCGGCCACCGACCGCAGCTGCTTCATCACGGCCTCGGCCGTGGCGCCCTGGAACTCGTCGATCTCCTGGGCCGTCTCCTCGGTCTTGTCCTTGTTCGCGTAGTCGTCCTGGGCGAAGGACACTCCGCCCTCGTAACCGGTCACCTGGATCCAGGACGTGCTCTCCAGCTTGGTGCACTCCGGCTTGGCGGTCTTCCTGGAGGACGGGGAGAGGAACTGGCCGCCGCTGTCCGAGGCACCGTCGGCCTCACGGGTGAACCCGGCAGGGAACGCCGACGGGGGCGCCAGCGCCTTCTTCAGCTGCGTCCCCGTGGCCAGCCCGGCGTTGGGGTCCTTCGCGTCCGCCGCCTGAGAGCTCGCGCCGGTGTCGGAGGAGGAACCGGAAGAGCCGGAAGAGCCGGAAGTGCCGGAGGAGCAGGCGGTGAGGGCCAGCGGGAGCGTCGCGACGGCGAGCAGCGTGGCGATACGGGGCGTGAGACGCATGACAGTCCTTCAGGAGTGCAGGGAGTAAGGGAAGCAGGGGGTGTTGGGGGAGCAGAGGGAGTCGAGGGTCCGCACCGACGCGGACGGCGCCGTCAGTGGCGGACCTCGCCGGTCCGGGCGTCGCTGGTGGCGCCGTTGCCGTGCGGGGCGTGGCGCGTGGCGGGCGAGGAGGGGGCGTGCGTGTCGGCGCCCGAGGCGGGGAGGCCCGGGCCGTCGGCGCTGTTGTCGGCGTTCGCCGACATCACGCCGATGACCACGAATCCCACGACGGCGCTCAGCGTGAGCCTGCCCATCATGCCCATGACGATGTCCCCCTCGGACGGACCGCGACCGCCGCCTTCTCGGTGATCGCTGTTCGCTGGATCAATAAGAACAGAGCCTGTGAACCGAGTCAACACGGTCCACTGGGTAGTTTGTGTACACGGTCGTGAATGGGTAGATCTTGCCTGCGTCGATATGCTCGGCGTCACACATGACCGGGGTGACGAGGGGAGCCGGCGGTGCAGGACAACGCGACAGAGGTGACCGCCGCGGGGATCGCCCGGCTGGCCGGCGTCGGACGGGCCGCCGTCAGCAACTGGCGCCGCCGCCACGCCGACTTCCCCAAGCCGGTCGGCGGCACCGAGACCAGCCCGTCCTTCGCGCTTGCCGAGGTCGAGGCCTGGCTGCGCGAGCAGGGCAAACTCGCCGAAGTGCCCTTGCGTGAACGGGTCTGGCAGCAGCTCGCCGGGCATCCCGATGGACCGGTCACGGCGCTGATCCACGCCGGCTGCGCCCTGCTGCTCATCCACGACCGGCCGACGGTCTGGCTGGAGGCCGCCGCGGGATCCGACGAACGGCTGGCCGCGATGCTGCCGGAGGCGCTGGACGGGGTGCTGGTGCCGCGGTTCGGCGGGGTCGGACGGAAGCGCGGTGTTCACAGTGGCTCGAACCGGCCGAGCCCTGTGAACGGCCAGAGCTCTGTGAACGGACCGAACCCTGTGAACACCCTCCCTGCCGTTCACACCCCCTCCGGCCCCCAGCTCCTCCCCTCCGCCCCCCTCCTGCGCGGCGCGGCGGAACTCGCCGCCGGCCTCGGCGCTCGGCAGACCTTCGAGTTCCTGCTCGGTCGGCACCTGGACGCCAACCCGCGCCAGTACACGCTGACCCCCGCCGAACTCGCCGGTCTCATGGCCGACCTGGCCGGCCCCGCCCGCATCCTCCTCGACCCGGCCGCGGGCACCGGCGCCCTCCTGCGCGCCGTCGCCCCGCGCCCCGACCAGGAGCTGTACGCCCAGGACAGCGCCCCCGACCTCGCCGCGCTCACCGCACTCCGTCTCGCCCTGCACACCCGGGCCACCGTGCGCTCGGCGGCCGGCGACACCCTGCGCGCCGACGCCCGCCCCGACCTGCGCGCCGACGCCGTCCTGTGCCACCCCCCGTTCAACGAGCGCAACTGGGGCCATGACGAACTCGCCTACGACCCCCGCTGGGAGTACGGCTTCCCCGCCCGCAACGAGTCCGAGCTGGCCTGGGTGCAGCACGCCCTGGCCCGTTTGCGCGACGGCGGCACCGCCGTCCTGCTCATGCCGCCCGCCGCCGCGTCCCGCCGCTCCGGCCGCCGTATCCGCGCCGACCTGCTGCGCCGCGGCGCGCTGCGCGCCGTCGTCGCCCTGCCCGTCGGCGCGGCGCCGCCGTACAACATCCCCCTCCACCTGTGGGTGCTGCGCCGACCCGACCGGGCGCCGGCGCAGCCCGCGGTGCTGCTCGTGGACAGCGGGCGGTACGCGACCGAGGGGCGTGGCGGACCCGACTGGCGTGCCGTGCGCGAGGCCGTCCTGGACGCCTGGCAGGCCTTCGACCGCGCGGGCACGCTCCCCGAACGCCCGGGCCTGGCCCGCTCCCTGCCCGTCATCGACCTCCTGGACGACGACGTCGACCTCGCCCCGGCCCGGCACCTCCCGCCGCCGGCCGCCGCCGACGGTGCCGGCGCCCTCACCGCCGTACGCGAACGCCTCGGCGAGACCCTCCGGCTGACGGCCGGCCTCACCCCGCCGCCCGCCGTCCCCGCCGAGCCCGCGCCCCGCTGGCCGTCCACCACCGTCGGTGAACTCGCGCGCGCGGGCGCCCTGGTGATGCGCACCGGGGGAAACGGCGGCCACGCGCGCGTGCCCGTGCTCACCGACCATGACGTGCTCGCCGGGACGGGACCGTCGGGTGTGCTCCCCGAGAGCGACGAGGAGGCCGTGCTGACCGAGCCGGGGGACGTGGTGGTCCCGGTGCTCGGCGGGGGCGCGGTCGCGCGTGTGATCGACGACACGACGGGGGGCGCCGCCCTGGGGCGCAACCTCGTCCTCCTGCGCCCCGATCCCACGGCGCTCGACCCCTGGTTCCTCGCCGGGTTCCTGCGCGGCACCGCCAACAACCGCCAGGCCAGCAGCTACGCGTCCACGGCCACCCGCCTGGACGTGCGCCGGCTCCAACTGCCCCGGCTGGCGCTCGACGAACAACGGCGCTACGGCGCGCAGTTCCGCGCCCTCGACGACTTCGAGCGGGCACTCAGGCAGGCGGGCCGGCTCGGGGAACAGCTCGTGCGCGGGATGTACGACGGGCTGACGGACGGGACGGTGGCGCCGGGCCGACCGGCGAACTGACCGGCGCGACAACGGTTCGGTACAAGCCGGGACCGGTTGTCGGTATCGGCCTATACCCTCAAAGCCGGTACCGACGTCCGTCCCCACCAGGCCTCCAGGAGCAGCCATGCAGGGCCCCGGCTACGCCCCGCCTCCGCCGCACCGCCCCTCGACCGGGGTTCTCGTCGTGCTGCGCGTGATCTTCGTGGCGGTGCCGATCCTCAGCATCGGGTTCCTGGCCTGGGTGGCACCGCTGCGCGCGGCGATCGTCACCCGCAAACGCGGCGACTGGTGGGTCTTCGCCGCGTCGCTGGTGGCCCTCGGCACCAGTTTCGCCCTCTTCAGCACCGACCACACCGACGACTTCAGCACGCCGAACGGCAACGCGGGCATGATCATCCTGCTGCTCAACGCCGTGGCCTGCGTCGCCTACTACCTGTACGCGGACATACGCCACCACCACCGCCCGCACCCCACCGCCTACGTGATGCCCCCCGCCCCGGGCATGAACCACGGCTACCCGCAGCCCCCGTCGCCGTACGCGGCCACCGTCCCGCAGACACCCGTGACCCCCCTGCCCGCGCCCGGCGCCCCCGTGCCGCCGCCCCCGCCGCAGCGCCCCGCGCCCGCCCGTATCGACCAGGTGCGCGCCGAACTCGACGAACTCAGCGACTACCTGCGCAAGCACCCCGGCACCCCTGAGGGCGGAAGGTGAGCGTGGCGGCGGGACGCGTCGTCGCCGGACGCTACGAACTGTCCACGCTCATCGGCCAGGGCGGCATGGGCCAGGTGTGGACGGCGTACGACCAGCGGCTCGACCGGCGCGTCGCGGTGAAGCTGCTGCGCCCCGACAAGGTGGCCGGGCAGGAGGCCGACGAGCTGCGCCGGCGGTTCGTGCGCGAGTGCCGGGTGACCGCACAGGTCGACCACCCCGGGCTGGTCACGGTGCACGACGCGGGCAGCGAGGGCGAGGAACTGTTCCTCGTCATGCAGTACGTCGACGGCGCCGACCTCTCCGACCACCTCGCCGAGCACGACCCCTACCCGTGGCAGTGGGCGGTCGCCGTCGCCGCGCAACTGTGCGCCGTGCTGAGCGCCGTGCACGCCGTGCCGATCGTCCACCGTGACCTCAAGCCGCGCAACGTCATGGTGAAACAGGACGGCACCGTCACCGTCCTCGACCTCGGTGTCGCCTCCGTCATGGACGCCGACACCACCCGCCTCACCCACACCGGCACACCCATCGGCTCGCCCGCCTACATGGCGCCCGAACAGGCCATGGGCGGCGCGGTCGGCCCGTACACCGACCTGTACGCACTGGGCGTGCTGCTGCACGAACTGCTCAGCGGCGACGTCCCGTTCGCCGGCTCCACGGCGCTCGGCGTACTGCACCGGCACCTGTACGAGCCCCCCGTCCCCGTGCGCCGCATCCGCCCCGAGGTGCCGGAACCCCTCGAACACCTCGTCCTGCGCCTGCTCGCCAAGGACCCGCAGCACCGCCCCGCCTCCGCGCAGGACGTCTACGAGCACCTGGCGCCCCTCCTGCCCGCGCGCGGGACGCCCACCGGAGCGCCCCTGGACCCCACACGCCCCTTCCTGCGCCCGCACGCTCCCTGGCCCGACCGCGCCCGCACCCCCGCGCCCCAGCCCGCCCCCCTCGCCCCCGCCCCCGAGAAGCCGGACGTCGCGCGCGCCGTCGACGAGGTCAAGCGCCTCCTCGGCGAGGGCCGCATCACCCAGGCCGTCGACATCCTCGGCGCGATCCTGCCCGCCGCCGCCGAACAGCACGGCGAGCACTCCCCGGTCGTCCGCACCCTGCGCAAGCAGTACGCGGCCACCCTCATGGACGACGGCCAGTACCGGCGCGCGCTGCCCGAACTGCGCCGCCTCGCCGACGAACGCGCCGCCGAGGCAGGCCAGGCCGACCCGCAGTCCCTGCGCTACCGCTACGAGGCCGCCCAGTGCCTGGAGTCGCTCGGCGAACCCGCAGCGGCCCTCGCCGAGTACCGCGCCCTGCTGCCGTACTACGAGAACCAGTACGTCTCCGCGGGCGACCCCGAACTCTCCCACGACGTCCGCCGCCGCATCGGCCACCTCCTGCTCGCCCTCGGCGACCGGGCCGCCGCCCACGACACCCTCGCCCGCCTGCTCATGGACGTGGAGCGGCTGGGCGGCCCCGGCCACCCCCTCGCGGCCGAGGTCCGCCGCACCCTCCAGTGGCTGGGCCAGGTGCGCGGCTAGCTATCCTCAGCGCCGAAGACTCTTCGGCACACGTGCAACAAGCGTGCGCACCAGGAACATCAGTCACACACACGTACAACCAGGGGTGGGGTCCGTCATGTCCAGCCATCGTCAGTCCAAGCGGCGCAGATACATCACCTGGGCCGTCGCCGGTGCCGCCGTCGTCGCCGGAGCCGGCGTCGCCGCGCAGACCTCCATGGCCGCCACCGCCTGGCCCGCCCAGAAGACGTACACCGGACGCGCCTTCGACACCTGCGCCGCCCCCTCCCTCTCCGCGATGAAGGCATGGAAGGGCGGCCTGTACGGCGCGGCGGCCGTCTACGTCGGCGGCAAGAACCGCGGCTGCTCCCAGCCCAACCTCACCGCGTCGTGGGTGAAGTCGGTCAGCGCGGCCGGCTGGAAGCTCATCCCGCTCTACGTCGGCGCCCAGCCGCCCTGCCAGACCGGCTCCAACCCCGAGAAGCTCACCGCCACCACCGCCGCCTCCCTCGGCAAGGCGGATGCCGACGACGCCGTCGCCAAGGCCTCCGCGCTCGGCATGAAGGCCGGCAGCCCGATCTACCTCGACATGGAGCCGTACGACATCACGAACACGTCGTGCAACAACGCCGTGCTCACCTACGTCCGCGCCTTCACCAAGGAACTGCGCGCCAAGGTCTACCGCGCCGGCTACTACGGCTTCACCAGCTCCAGCGCGAAGGCGATCGCGAACGCCACCGACAAGACCGACCTGCCGGGCAACCTCTGGTACGCGCTGTGGGACAAGCAGGACACCACGACCACGGACTGGCCGTTCGGCAAGACCCAGTACACCGACCACAGCCGCGGTCACCAGTACCAGGTCAACAGCAAGGAGTCCCGCAACGGCTACACGATCACCGTGGACCGTGACGCCTGGGACGCCCCGGTGGCCATCACCGGCTGAGCCGGGCCGAGCGCGTGCGGGCGCGGCGGTGCCCGAAGCCCTGACGAATCGTTGGTCCCATGGGTTGGCCCCAGCCGTCCCACTGCCTACCATCGATCACCGCAAGACTTTGTGCACCGTCGCACAATCTCCTCGGGAGGCCTCCTTGCAACGCCGCCGTCGCACCGCGCTCCTGTTCACCGCCGCGATCGCCGCCGCGGCCCCTCTGCTGACCGCCTGCGGAAGCGACGCGCATCCCGGCGCGGCGGCCGTCGTCGGCGGACAGCGCATCACCGTGGCCCAGCTCGACAACCGGGTGAAGGAAGTCCGCCAGGCGCAACGCGCGGCCGTGGCCAACGACGCCCAGTACAAGCAGGCCGTCGCCCAGACCGGCGGCCTCGCCCGCCAGACCCTGCACACCATGGTCCTCGACCAGGTGCTGCAACGCGCCGCCCAGGACGCCGGCCTGAGCGTCACCACCAAGGAGATCCAGCAGATGCGCGCCGGTCTGGAACAGCAGGTCGGCGGCTCCAAGGCCCTCGAAACCGCCTGGCTGCAGCAGTACGGCGTCCCCCCGCAGCGCCTCGACGACAACCTCCGCCTCCAGCTCGAGGCCCACAAACTCGCCCAGTCCCTGGGCACCGACACCAGCAAGCCGGCCTTCTGGAACGCCCTGTCCAAGGCGTCCGCGGAACTCCACATCGACCTCAACCCCCGCTACGGCACCTGGGACGTCCAGAAGAGCAGCCGCGTGGACGCGAACACACCGTGGATCCGCGAGGTCACGGCGACCCGGCAGTCGGCGTAGGGCGCGGCCCGAAGGAACCGTAGGGATCGGTACGGCGGCCGGTCCGTCACGCCCGTCCACCGCCTGTGGAAAACTCGGGGGCTGTCGGCGACGTGGGTTAGCTTCGAACCGTGAACGCAACCAGCCGCCCCGAAGACACCGCCGCCGACCCCGGCCGTCTCGTCCTGCTCACCACCAGCCACCGGGTGGCCCCCGGCCTGCTCTCCTGGCCCGCGTGGCAGGTCCTGCACGCGGCCGACCGCGTGCTGTGCGCGGACGGCGCCCATCCGCAGCTGCCGTATCTGCGGGAGGCCGGCATAACCGTCGACGAGGCGTCCCCGACGGCACAGGACCTGGTGGACGCCTGCTCCGGCGGCCGCACGGTCGTGGTCGTCGCCACGGGCGAGGGCGAACCGGCCCTGACCGACGGCCTGGCCCGCCTCGCCGGCTCCGGACGCGTGAGCATGCCCGCCCTGGAACTCCTCCCCGCCTCCTACGACCTCCCCGGCGCCCGCCTCCTCGACCTCGTCCAGGTCATGGACCGGATCCGCGCCGAATGCCCCTGGTCCTCCCAGCAGACCCACAAGGGCCTGGCCAAGTACGGCATCGAGGAGGCCTACGAACTCGTCGAGGCCATCGAGGACGGCGACCGCGACGAACTGCGCGAGGAACTGGGCGACGTCCTGCTCCAGGTCGTCTTCCACTCCCGCATCGCCGAGGAGCACCCGGAGGAGCCCTTCTCCATCGACGACGTCGCAGGCGGCATCGTCACCAAGCTCATCCACCGTCACCCCCACGTCTTCGGCGACGAGACCGCCACCACCCCGGAGGAGGTCAAGGAGCACTGGCTGCGCACGAAGGCCGAGGAGAAACAGCGGGAATCGGTCACGGACGGCATCCCTCTCGGCCAGCCGGGCCTCGCCCTCGCCTCGAAACTGGCGTCCCGGGTACGGACGGCCGGCCTGGAGGTGCCCCTGCCGACGGGCGAGGGCATCGGCTACGAACTCCTCGCGCTGGCCGTCCGCGCGGAAGCCGCGGGCGTCGACCCCGAAGCGGCGCTGCGGGTCGCGGCACGGGCCTACCGGGACGCGGTCCGGGCCGCAGAGGGACTGCCCGGGCAGTACCGCTGACCACCGCCGAGGCAACTCCCACCACCCCGCCGGATACCGTCGAGGAGTGACCAGCCACCCCCTTCCCGACCGCACCGCCCCCGAACTCTTCACCTGGGAGTTCGCCGCCGACCCCTACCCCGCCTACGCCTGGCTGCGCGACCACGCCCCCGTGCACCGGACCACCCTCCCCAGCGGGGTGGAAGCCTGGCTGGTCACCCGCTATGCCGACGCGAAACAGACCCTCGCCGACCCGCGCCTGTCCAAGAACCCGGCCCACCACGACGAGCCCGCGCACGCCAAGGGCAAGACCGGCATCCCCGGTGAGCGCAAGGCCGAGTTGACGACCCACCTCCTCAACATCGACCCGCCGGACCACACCCGTCTGCGCCGGCTGGTCAGCAAGGCCTTCACGCCCCGCCGTGTCGCCGAGTTCGCCCCCCGGGTCCAGGCACTCACCGACCACCTCATCGACCAGTTCGCGAGCAGGGGTTCCGCCGACCTCATCCACGAGTTCGCCTTCCCCCTCCCCATCTACGCCATCTGCGACCTGCTCGGCGTCCCCCGCGAGGACCAGGACGACTTCCGGGACTGGGCGGGGATGATGATCCGTCACGGCGGCGGCCCGCGCGGCGGGGTCGCGCGCTCGGTGAAGAAGATGCGGAGCTATCTCGCGGACCTCATCCACCGCAAGCGCGCAGCGCTCCCCACCGACCCGGCCCCCGGCGAGGACCTCCTCTCCGGCCTCATCCGCGCCTCCGACCACGGCGAGCACCTCACGGAGAACGAGGCGGCGGCGATGGCCTTCATCCTCCTCTTCGCCGGATTCGAGACCACTGTCAATCTCATCGGCAACGGCACGTACGCGCTGCTCACCCATCCCGAGCAGCGTGCCCGCCTGCAGACCTCCCTCGCCGCGGGCGACCACGGCCTGCTGGAGACCGGCGTGGAAGAACTCCTGCGCTACGACGGACCGGTGGAGCTGGCGACCTGGCGGTTCGCCACCGAGCCGCTCACCATCGGCGGGCAGCACATCGCGGCCGGCGACCCCGTCCTCGTCGTACTCGCCGCCGCGGACCGGGACCCGGAGCGGTTCGCCGACCCCGACATCCTCGACCTCTCCCGGCGTGACAACCAGCACCTCGGATACGGCCACGGGATCCACTACTGCCTCGGTGCGCCGCTCGCCCGCCTGGAGGGCCAGAGCGCGCTCGGCACCCTGCTCACCCGACTCCCGGACCTCCAACTCGCGGCGGAACCATCGGAGTTGAGGTGGCGTGGTGGGCTCATCATGCGGGGGCTGCGGACGCTCCCGGTCGAGTTCACCCCTCGCGGGTGACGGGGCGTCACCGGCGAACGTGACACGACCTCAACTCTGTGATCTTCACGTGATCTGCGCGGCATTAACTTGTGACAGCTGATCGTCTGACGCTACGTTCACCCATCAACGGCGGCGCCAAGGCTTGGCCTACGCTTCACGCGCCGTGGTCACTGATGTCTCGCGAAAGGCCCCCCACATGCTCTCCGGGAACGGTCGTCACCGTCGCCCCCGTCAGGCTCCGGCACTCATCGTCGCGGCCGGAGTCACCGGCTCCGCCATCGCCATCCCGCTCCTCGGGGCGGCGAGCGCGAACGCCGCCGACGGGACCACGTGGGACAAGGTGGCGAACTGCGAGACCGGCGGATCCTGGAGCAAGAACAGCGGCAACGGGCTCTACGGGGGCCTGCAGCTCTCCCGGGTGGACTGGGACAAGTACGGCGGCCTCGACTACGCCCAGCGCCCCGACCTCGCCAGCCGTAACCAGCAGATAGCCGTCGCCGAGAAGCTCCTCGACGCCGAGGGTGTCGGCGCCTTCCACACCTGTGGACTGACCTCCGGGCTCACCAAGGACTCGGGGTCGGCCGCGGTCGACACGGGCGTCGTCGGCAGCCTGCTCGGTTCGTCCGGTTCATCCGGTTCGTCGGATGGTTCCGGTTCCACCGGTCTGTCCAACTCCTCCGGCGACTCGGCCGGTGGCTCCTCCTCGACGGGCGGCTCCCCCTTGCCGTCCGCCTCTCCCGACGCGTCTCCCGACGCGGGCGACAAATCCGCCAAATCGGGCAACTCCGCCTCGCAGTCCGCTTCTCCGTCGGATGCGCAGAGTGCCGGCACTCCGTCGACAGGCCGGGCGAAGAGTGATGACTCGGACAATTCCCAGCAGGCCGTGGGTTCCTGGAACCTCGTCGACACCGGCGCCGTGACGTCGGGCACCGGCGCCGGCCGGCATCGCGGTCCGAGCGCCGACGAGAGCAGGACCGCCGGCGCCGCGGGCGGCTCGTACACCGTCCACGCCGGCGACAGCCTCGGCTCCATCGCCGACGCCCTTGGCCTGAACGGCGGATGGCGCGCGCTCTACGACGAGAACAGGCAGGCCCTCGGGGGCGACCCGAACCACATCGCCCCCGGTCAGACCCTGCGTCTCCCTGCCGAATAGGGCGAAAGCCAGCGGGAGTTCACGTCATATTTCGCGCTGAATGTCCGGCTTCGCGAAAGTGTGGGATGAGTCTCAGAAGCCCTGATCGTCTTTGAAATTCCGCGGATCCCGTGTCTACCGTCAGGACCGCTCGGCAACCCGAGCCCCGTCTGTCGCAACGCCGAATCCTGCCAGCGGCCGTACGGGAACAGTCGTCGCGCAACAGCGCCGTAGGCAGGAGCGGGGGACCCAAGGTAAGCGCCCCACCGGGCAGTTGACGGTGGCGGCTAGGGGTTAAGCCGCGCCTCGTGGAAGCGAGGACGCGGCCGGGCAACTCAACCGGCCCGAACCCGACAGCTCACCTCGCAGGCGTCGGTGAGGGGATCATCCATGCTGTTTTCCGGCAAGGGCAAGCACCGTCGTCCGTCCAAGGCCACCCGCGTCGCCGCGCTCGCCGGTGTCACCGGTGTCGCCATCGCCGCCCCGCTGATGGCGGCCGGCAACGCCTCCGCCGCCACCGCCTCCGAGTGGGACGCGGTCGCCCAGTGCGAGTCGGGCGGCAACTGGTCCATCAACACCGGCAACGGCTACTACGGCGGCCTGCAGTTCTCCGCCTCCACCTGGGCCGCGTACGGCGGCACCGCCTACGCCCCGCAGGCCAACCAGGCCTCCAAGGCGCAGCAGATAGCCGTCGCCGAGAAGGTCCTCGCCTCCCAGGGCAAGGGTGCCTGGCCGGTCTGCGGCACGGGTCTGTCCGGCGCCGCCTACAACGGTGCGAGCGCCTCGAACTCCTCCTCGGGCGCCGGCACCGCCACCCGCTCGAGCGGGTCGCAGACCGCCTCCCGCTCCTCCGAGCGTCCGGCCGTCAAGTCCGACAAGAGCCTGAAGAGCCAGAAGACCGTCACCACCCCGACCGGCAAGAAGGTCAAGAAGGGCGACGGCGAGTACAAGGTCGTCAAGGGTGACACCCTCAGCTCGATCGCCGAGAAGCACGGCGTCAAGGGCGGCTGGCAGCAGCTGTTCAAGCTGAACAAGGACATCGTCGACAACGCCGACCTCATCTACCCGGGTCAGCAGCTGCACCTCAAGTAAGAAGGGCGCCTCTCCCCCCAAGAAGAGGCCCTTCCCCGCCCTCAGGGGCTCCCCGCTCCGGTGCGTGTTCCCCCGTACGCACCGGAGCGGGGTTTTTTGCGCGATGCCCGCGCCGCTCTTTGTTCCGTTCAGAAACAATTTACTCTCGGTTCTGCCCAAGGGGTGGTCGGCAGCGTGGCCGATCGGCCCGGGGCGGTTAGGCTCGGACTCGCAGAACCCGCGCGGTGCTGCGTACCCGCGTCACATCCCAAGAAGGAGATGCTCGTGCCGTCCATCGACGTCGTCGTAGCCCGGGAAATCCTGGACTCCCGAGGCAACCCCACGGTCGAGGTCGAGGTCGGCCTCGACGACGGCAGCACGGGTCGTGCCGCCGTCCCGTCCGGCGCCTCGACGGGCGCCTTCGAGGCCATCGAACTGCGCGACGGTGACCCGAACCGCTACCAGGGCAAGGGCGTCGAGAAGGCCGTCCTCGCCGTGATCGAGCAGATCGGCCCCGAGCTGGTCGGCTACGACGCCACCGAGCAGCGCCTGATCGACCAGGCGATGTTCGACCTGGACGCCACCGACAACAAGGGCTCCCTCGGCGCCAACGCCATCCTCGGCGTCTCCCTCGCCGTCGCCCACGCCGCCTCCGAGGCCAGCGACCTGCCACTCTTCCGCTACCTGGGCGGCCCGAACGCGCACCTGCTGCCGGTGCCGATGATGAACATCCTGAACGGCGGCTCGCACGCCGACTCCAACGTGGACATCCAGGAGTTCATGATCGCCCCCATCGGAGCGGAGTCCTTCTCCGAGGCGCTGCGCTGGGGTGCCGAGGTCTACCACACCCTGAAGAAGGTCCTGAAGGGCAAGGGCCTGGCCACCGGCCTGGGCGACGAGGGCGGCTTCGCCCCGAACCTCGAGTCCAACCGCGCCGCCCTCGACCTCATCCTCGAGGCGATCAAGCAGGCCGGGTACGTGCCGGGCGAGCAGATCGCGCTCGCGCTCGACGTCGCCGCGTCCGAGTTCTACAAGGACGGCAAGTACGAGTTCGAGGGCAAGTCCCGCTCGGCCGCCGAGATGACCGAGTACTACGAGGAGCTCGTCGCCGCCTACCCGCTGGTCTCCATCGAGGACCCGCTGTTCGAGGACGACTGGGCCGGCTGGAAGGTGCTCACCGACAAGCTCGGCGACAAGGTCCAGATCGTCGGCGACGACCTGTTCGTCACCAACCCCGAGCGCCTGGCCCGTGGCATCGAGGAGGGCACCGCGAACGCCCTGCTGGTCAAGGTCAACCAGATCGGCTCGCTGACCGAGACCCTGGACGCCGTCGAGCTCGCCCAGCGCAACGGCTTCAAGTGCATGATGTCCCACCGCTCCGGTGAGACCGAGGACGTCACCATCGCCGACCTCGCCGTCGCCACCAACTGCGGCCAGATCAAGACCGGCGCCCCGGCCCGCTCCGAGCGCGTCGCCAAGTACAACCAGCTGCTGCGCATCGAGGAGATCCTGGATGACGCGGCGGTCTACGCCGGGCGTTCGGCCTTCCCGCGGTTTCGCTCTGCGAACCAGTAAACACAGCGCTCTGCGAACCAGTAAACACAGCGCTCTGCGAACCAGTAAACACAGCAAGGGCTGACACACCGGCTGACCCTTCCGGGGTCAAGCCTTAGCCAGTCGTACGTACGTCCCCGTACCGGTCCCGTACCGTGTGCGGGGACGTACGCGCGTATGAAGGGGAGGCGGGGACACATGGCCGTGAAGGACCGGGACCGGTTCTCCACCGCGACCAGGCTGCGGCTGCTCGGCGAGCAGACGGCGGCCCGTGTCTACCGTTCCCAGACCCGGCGCCAGGCGCGCCGCTCCCGTCTCACGGGCCGCGCTGCCCTGCTCGCGCTCGTCCTGTGCACACTGGTCGTGGCGCTGGCCTACCCGATAAGGCAGTACGTCTCCCAGCGCGCCCAGATCTCCGAGCTGGAGCGGCAGAAGCAGCAGGCCCAGCAGCGGGTCGAGCAGCTGCGCGACCTGAAGGCACGCTGGCAGGACGACTCGTTCGCCGAACAGCAGATCCGGCAGCGGCTGCACTATGTGATGCCGGGCGAGACGGGGTACGTCGTCATCGACCCGGACGCGGGCAAGCAGTCCCGCGCCGACCTGGGGGCCGCCGACCGCCCCTGGTACGCCAACGTCTGGGACGGGGTCGACAAGTCCGACGCCTCCGACCAGTGACCTGACCAAGAGAGACAGTTCGTAGTGGAAACGCCTCCGCCGACCACCCCGCGCACCGAGCCCACCGACGCGGACGTCGAGGCCTTCAAGCAGCAGCTCGGGCGTCCGCCGCGCGGTCTGCGCGCCATCGCCCACCGGTGCCCGTGCGGGCAGCCGGACGTCGTGGAGACGGCCCCGCGCCTGCCCGACGGCACCCCCTTCCCCACGCTCTACTACCTGACGTGCCCCAAGGCGAACTCCGCGATCGGCACGCTGGAGGCGAACGGGGTCATGAAGGAGATGACGGAGCGGCTGGGCACCGACCCGGAACTGGCCGCCGCGTACCGTGCCGCGCACGAGGACTACGTCCGGCGCCGGGACGAGATCGAGGAGCTGAGGAACTTCCCGAGCGCCGGCGGCATGCCGGACCGCGTGAAGTGCCTGCACGTCCTGGTGGCTCACTCGCTGGCCGCCGGCCCGGGCGTGAACCCGCTCGGCGACGAGGCGCTGGCGATGCTGCCGGAGTGGTGGCGCAAGGGCACCTGCGTGACGCCGTCCGGTGAGGGACGCGAGGACGTGGAGCCGAGCGAGGGAGACGCCCCGTGACCCGTGTCGCCGCCGTCGACTGCGGTACGAACTCCATCCGGCTGCTCGTGGCGGACGCGGACCCCACCACCGGTGAACTGGTCGACCTGGACCGGCGCATGACCATCGTGCGGCTCGGGCAGGGCGTCGACCGGACCGGGCGGCTCGCGCCCGAGGCGCTGGAGCGTACGTTCGCCGCCTGCCGTGAGTACGCGGCCGTCATCAAGGAGCACGGCGCCGAGCGGCTGCGGTTCGTGGCGACCTCCGCCTCCCGGGACGCCGAGAACCGGGACGACTTCGTGCGCGGGGTGCTCGACATCCTGGGCGTGGAGCCCGAGGTCATCTCCGGCGACCAGGAGGCGGAGTTCTCCTTCACCGGGGCGACCAGGGAGCTGGCGGGCCGCGACCACCTGGACAGGCCGTACCTGGTCGTGGACATCGGCGGCGGGTCCACCGAGTTCGTGGTCGGCGAGGAGCACGTGCGGGCCGCCCGGTCCGTGGACGTCGGCTGTGTGCGGATGACGGAGCGGCACCTGGTGCGGGACGGGGCGGTGACCGACCCGCCCACCGAGGAGCAGATCGCCGCCATGCGGGCCGACATCGAGCGTGCCCTCGACCTCGCCGAGGAGAGCGTGCCGCTCGCCGAGGCGCGCACGCTGGTGGGGCTCGCCGGGTCCGTGACGACGGTGTCGGCCATCGCGCAGGAGCTGCCCGCGTACGACTCCGCGCGCATCCACCACTCCCGTGTCTCCCGCGACCGTGTCCGTGAGATCACCGAGTGGCTGCTGCACTCCACCCACGCCGAGCGCGCGGCCGTTCCCTCCCTGCACCCGGGGCGGGTCGACGTGATCGCCGCGGGGGCGCTCGTCCTGCTGTCGATCATGGAGCGGACCGGCGCCGAGGAGGTCGTCGTGAGCGAGCACGACATCCTCGACGGCATCGCGTGGTCGGTGGCGTAGGTCTCCTTTATTACCGATCAGTAGCTCTCGGACGAGCAGGTCGGATAGCGTATGAGCGGTGGCGAGGGGCTCTTCGGGCGGTCCTCGCGACACGCCGCCGGAAAAGTTCGTGAAGTTCTTCACAAGGAATTCCGCCCGGTGGAGGCGGGAAAAGGGGCCGGTTCGGCCTTCCGAGGGTCGGACAGGCCCTTGAACACGTTCAACAGGGGCGTGTAGAAAGGCTTTGAGTCACCCCCGCCGCGTGGTGTTCCGGAGGGCTCACGACCTCTCCGGGAGCCTGGAGAGGCAGCTCACGCGGCCTTGACAACGGGTCGTACCGGACCGGGAGTTCCCTTCCGAGCGCCGCGTGCGGCACGTGGGTCGCGGAGGATAACACACCCCCTGCAAGAGCTTGTGAAGGGGCGCACGAGCGACCCCTCTGGGGCAGGTGGATACTCGATGCCATGAGCACCACGGAGCGTCCCAGGATCCTCGTAGTAGGCGGTGGGTACGTAGGCCTGTACGCAGCTCGGCGCATTCTGAAGAAGATGCGCTACGGAGAGGCGACCGTCACGGTCGTCGACCCCCGGTCGTACATGACCTACCAGCCCTTTCTTCCCGAAACCGCCGCCGGCAACATCTCCCCGCGCCATGTCGTCGTCCCGCTGCGACGCGTGCTGCCGAAGGCGGAGGTCCTCACCGGCCGGGTCACCACCATCGACCAGGACCGCAAGGTCGCCACGATCGCCCCGCTGGTCGGCGAGGCGTACGAGCTGCCCTTCGACTACCTGGTGATCGCGCTCGGCGCGGTCTCCCGCACCTTCCCGATCCCCGGCCTCGCCGAGCAGGGCATCGGCATGAAGGGCATCGAGGAGGCCATCGGCCTGCGCAACCACGTCCTCGAGCAGCTCGACAAGGCCGACTCCACCACCGACGAGGAGATCCGCCGCAAGGCGCTCACCTTCGTCTTCATCGGCGGCGGCTTCGCCGGCGCGGAGACCATCGGTGAGGTCGAGGACCTGGCCCGCGACGCGGCCAAGTACTACAAGAACGTCTCCCGCGAGGACATGCGCTTCGTCCTCGTCGACGCCGCCGACAAGATCCTGCCCGAGGTCGGCCCCAAGCTGGGCGCCTACGGCAAGGAGCACCTGGAGAGCCGGGGCGTGGAGATCTACCTCTCCACCTCGATGGACTCCTGCGTCGACGGCCACGTGGTCCTCAAGAACGGCCTCGAGGTCGACTCGAACACCGTCGTGTGGACCGCCGGTGTGAAGCCCAACCCGGCCCTCGCCCGCTACGGCCTGCCGCTCGGCCCCCGCGGTCACGTCGACTGCGAGCCGACCCTCCAGGTCAAGGGCACCGACTACATCTGGGCCGCCGGCGACAACGCCCAGGTCCCCGACCTCGTCGGCCGCAAGGCGGGCAACGAGAACGCCTGGTGCCCGCCGAACGCCCAGCACGCGCTGCGCCAGGCCCGCGTCCTCGGCGACAACGTGATCTCCGGTATGCGGGGCTTCCCGCAGAAGGACTACTCGCACGCCAACAAGGGCGCGGTGGCCGGTCTCGGCCTGCACAAGGGCGTCGCGATGATCGTCATGGGCAAGATGAAGATCAAGCTCAAGGGCCGGCTCGCCTGGTACATGCACCGTGGCTACCACGGCCTCGCGATGCCGACCTGGAACCGCAAGGTCCGTGTCTTCGCCGACTGGACCCTCGGCATGTTCCTCAAGCGCGAGGTCGTCTCCCTCGGCGCGATGGAGCACCCGCGCGAGGAGTTCTACGAGGCCGCCCGCCCGGTGCCGGCCGCCGAGCCGAAGAAGACCGAGGCCAAGGCCTCCTGACCGGACCTCCGGTCGCCGAACGAACCGAAGGGCCTCCCGCCATCCGTGGTGCGGGAGGCCCTTCGGCGTTCCCGATACATGGCTGCTGCACCTGTTTGCCCACTCGTGACGCCGTTGGGGGACTGCGCGGGCTTCCCCCCGGTGTTTACGTGGTATTGGACATTCCGGGATCGCTCGTCACGGAGGTGCGCCATGGCTGACGCCGCGCAGCGGCTGAAGGGCCTCGTCGAACAGTTGTTGGGAGTGCCGTTGCCGGTGCGGGTCCGCGCCTGGGACGGCTCGCAGGCGGGTCCGCCGGGTGCTCCGGCGCTGGTCGTGCGCAACCGCAGGGCGGTGCGCCGGCTGCTGTGGAAACCGGGGGAGCTGGGGCTGGCCCGCGCCTGGGTCGCCGGGGACCTGGAGATCGAGGGGGATCTGTACGAGGCCCTCGACCTGATGTCGACGCTGGTGTGGGAACGCGGCGAGGACGCCCGGACGCTGACGCAGGCGCTGCGCGAACCGCAGGTGCGGGCCGCCGCCTGGGGCCTGGTGAAGCTGGCCGGGGTGCCGTGGCCGCCCGCGCCGCCCGGCGAGGAGGTCCGCAGGGCCCGCGCCCATCTGCACACCAAGCGCAGCGACAGACGCGCCATCAGTCACCACTACGACGTCGGCAACGACTTCTACGAGATCGTCCTCGGCCCCTCGATGGTGTACTCGTGCGCCTACTGGCCGTCCCCCGACGCCACCCTCGAGGAGGCCCAGCGCGACAAGCTCGACCTCGCCTGCCAAAAGCTCGCCCTGACGGCCGGTCAGCGGCTGCTGGACGTCGGCTGCGGCTGGGGCTCGATGGCGATCCACGCGGCCCGCGAGTACGGCGTGCGCGTCGTCGGCATCACGCTCTCCCAGGAACAGGCCGCGTACGCCCGCAAGCGGGCCGCCGACGAGGGACTGACCGACCTGGTGGAGATCAGGGTGCAGGACTACCGGGACGTCGCCGACGGCCCCTACGACGTCATCTCCTCCATCGGGATGGCCGAACACGTGGGCGCGGACCGGTATCTGGAGTACGCCGAGGACCTGTACCGGCTGCTGAAGCCCGGCGGGCGGTTGCTCAACCACCAGATCGGCCGCCGCCCGCAGCGCGACGAGTCGTCATACAACGTCGACGAGTTCATCGACGCCTACGTGTTCCCGGACGGGGAGCTGGCCCCGATCGGGACCACCGTCACCCAGTTGGAGCGAGCCGGGTTCGAGGTGCGGGACGTGGAGGCCCTCCGCGAGCACTACGGGCTCACCCTGCGCCGCTGGGTCGCCAACCTGGAGGCCGACTGGGCGCGCGCGGTACGGCTGGCCGGCGCGGGGCGGGCGCGCGTGTGGCGCCTGTACATGGCGGCCTGCGCCGTCGCCTTCGAGCGCAACCGCATCGGCGTCAACCAGGTGCTGGCGGTACGGTCCGGGGACGGCGGCGAGTCCGGGATGCCGCTGCGGGCCCGAACCTGGGGCGCTTGAGTCCCGTACGCACGAAGGGGCCCCGTCCGCCGACGCCGGACGGGGCCACCAACCGCCGTACCGCTAATCGGACTTGATGGCGGAGAGCATGTTCAGGCGGGACGCCCGGCGGGCCGGCCACAGCGCGGCGAGGACGCCGACCGCTCCGGCGAACAGGAGGAAGACGCCCATCCTGCCCCAGGGCAGGACCAGTTCGTAGGTCGGCATCTGCGTGCCGAGCAGCCGTCCGGCCGCCCAGCCGAAGAAGACGCCCAGGCCGATGCCGAGCACACCGCCGAACAGGGAGATCACCAGGGACTCCAGGCGGACCATCCGCTTGACGCTCTTGCGGTCCAGGCCGATCGCGCGGAGCATGCCGATCTCCTGGGAGCGTTCGAAGACCGACATGGCCAGGGTGTTGATGACCCCGAGGACCGCGACGATCACCGCCATCGCGAGCAGCCCGTAGACCATGTTCAGGATCAGCGTGAACGTCTGCGCGATGCTGTTGGAGAGGTCCTTCTTGTCCTGGACCTGGATGGCCGGGTTGTCGCCGAGGGCCTTTTCCAGCCTGTCCTTCGTCGCGCTCGACGCGCCGCCGGCGGTCTTCACCAGGACCTGCATGTCGCCGGCCCGTTCGCCGCCCCGGTGCGGGGCGAGGGTCGTGTCGTCCTGCAGGATGCCCCGGATGAGCTCGTTGCCCTGGTAGACACCGGAGACAGTCAGCTGTTCGGCCTTGCCGTCCCGGTAGTGCGCGGTGAAGCTCGAACCGGCCTTCCAGCCGTGTGACTTGGCGGTGTCGGCGTCCACCGCGACCTGCGTGCCGGCCACCTTGAAGGTGCCGTCGTCGAGCTTCAGGTCGGTCAGCTTCCCGATCGCCGGGCCGTTCACGCCGGTCAGGTACTCGGTGGTGCCGTCGATGCGGGAAACGGCGTTGCGCAGGGGGCTGGTGGCGGTGACGCCGGCCGTGGCCGCCAGCTTCGCGTCGACGTCCGGCGAGAGTTCGTTGCGGTTGGCCATCGACACCACGTAGTCCGCGCGGATCGCCGAACTCGCCATCTTGTCGATCGACTTCTGCAGGCTGCCCGCCATCACCGTCATCCCGGTGATGAGGGTGAGCCCGATCATCAGCGCGGAGGCCGTGGCCGCCGTACGGCGCGGGTTGCGCACCGAGTTCTGGCGGGCCAGCTTGCCGGAGACGCCGAAGATCCGCAGGACCGGCGCCGCGGCCGCGATCAGCGGGCGGGACAGCAGCGGCGTGAGGATGAAGACACCGATGATGAGCAGGACCGCACCGAGCCCCATGGGGGCCTGTCCGTCGGTGCCGTTCATCGACGTGGCGGCCAGGACGGTCGCGACGCCGGCCGCGCCGAACAGCGCGCCCACGGTGTTGCGCAGCACCAGCGACTTGGTCGTCGCCGTCGCGTGGATGCTGCTCATGGCGGCGACCGGCGGGATCTTGGCGGCGCGGCGGCCGGGCAGCCAGGCGGCCAGCATGGTGATGACGATGCCGACCCCGAGGGCGCTCGCGACGGTGCCGGGCGTGATGACCAGCGGCCCGTCCGGGACCGTGGCGCCCAGGGTGCCCATCAGGGAACGCAGGGCGGCCCCGATGCCGATACCCGCGGCCAGTCCGCTGACGCCGGCGACCGCGCCGACCACGAACGCCTCGATCAGTACCGAGCGGGTGACCTGGCGGCGGGAGGCGCCGACCGCCCGCAGCAGCGCGAGTTCCTTGGTGCGCTGGGCGATCAGCATGGTGAAGGTGTTGGCGATGATGAAGGTGCCGACGAAGAGCGCGATGCCGGCGAAGACCAGCAACCCCTGTTTGAGGCCGCTCATCGACGAGGAGATCTGCTGGGCCAGGTCGTCGGCGAGCTGCTTGCCGGTGGTGGTCTCGACGGCCCTGGCGCCCAGCGTGCTGTCGAGCGAGGACTTCAGCGCGGACTGCGAGGTCCCGGGGGCGGCCTTCACGTCGATCTCGTCGTAGGTGCCCGCCTTGCCGAACAGCTGCTGCGCGGTCGCCGTGTCGAACAGGGCGAGGCTGCCGCCCGCGGCGACATTGCCGTCCTCGGTGGTGAAGACGCCGCTGACGGTGGGGGTGAGGACCGGGCCGTCGACGGAGATCCGCACGGTGTCGCCGACCTTGTAGCCGGCGCGGCGGGCGGTGTCCGCGTCGATGGCGACCTGGTTCCTCCCGCGCGGTGCGCTGCCCTCCTTGAGCGGGTACCGCGGGTCCTTGGCCCCCCAGTAGTTGCCGCCCTCGGAGCGGAAGCCGCCGCCGATCAGCTTGCCGTGCTGGTCGGCGATGGCGGTGAAGCCGCTCACCACCCCGATGGCGTCTGCCGCCCCCGGCACCTTGGCGCTGCGGTCGAGCATCGCCTGGGTCAGCTCGGGCGTCCTGCCGACCGTGTTGCCCTTGTCCTCCTGGTACTTGGCCCGTACGGCCACGTCGACCTGGTCGAAGCCCTTGGCGGAACTCTTCTGGAACGCGTCCGAGATGGTGTTGGTGAAGACCAGCGTGCCGGACACGAACGCCACACCGAGCATCACGGCGAGCACGGTCATCAACAGCCTGGCCTTGTGCGCGAGTACGTTGCGCAGGGCGGTGCGGAACATCAGCTGGTGCGGCCCTTCGCGTCGAACTGCTTCATGAAGTCCAGGACGTTCTCGGCCGTCGGCCGGATCATCTCGTCGACGATCCGCCCGTCCGCGAGGAAGACGACACGGTCCGCGTAGGCGGCCGCGACCGGGTCGTGGGTGACCATGACGACGGTCTGGCCCAACTCCCGTACGGAGTTGCGCAGAAAGCCCAGCACCTCGGAGCCGGAGCGGGAGTCGAGGTTTCCGGTGGGCTCGTCGCCGAAGATGATGTCGGGGCGGGAGGCGAGCGCGCGGGCCACGGCGACGCGTTGCTGCTGGCCGCCGGAGAGCTGGGAGGGGCGGTGTCCCAGGCGGTCCCTGAGGCCCACCATGTCGATGACGCGGTCGAGCCACTGCTTGTCCGGTTTCCGCCCGGCGATGTCCATCGGGAGGGTGATGTTCTCCAGGGCCGTCAGGGTCGGCAGCAGGTTGAACGCCTGGAAGATGAAGCCGATCTTGTCCCGGCGCAACTTGGTGAGCTGCTTGTCCTTGAGCGAGCCGAGTTCCGTCTCGCCGATGCGCACCGAGCCGGAGGAGAAGGTGTCGAGGCCGGCCACGCAGTGCATCAGCGTGGACTTGCCCGAGCCGGACGGGCCCATGATCGCGGTGAACTCGGCCTGCCGGAAGTCGGCGGAGACCCGGTCGAGGGCGACCACCTGGGTCTCGCCCTGTCCGTAGATCTTCGACAGATCCGTGGCGCGTGCGGCCACGGTCGCGGTGGACCGGTCGGCGACTGGTGTGGTGGTCACGGGCGAGAACTCCTCGGTGGGACGACGTCGTGAAGGGACGTGTTCCATCGTGGGGGCCGCGGATTCCCGTGGAGTCAGTCGCAGTCCCGGTTCCGAAGGGCGACTTCGGTCGGACCCGGCGACGCAGCGTCATACCTGGGGATGACCGCGGACCCTGAGAGACCGGCTCTGCCGAGGACATGGCAAGCGCTTGTGCCGAAGGACGTCGAGAACCGGTGGAGCACCCTCGTTCGGGCGGTGAAATTCCGTCATTCCGCAGGTGCCGGGCGACCTCGGGCGTAAGGCTACTGGCAAGTGCGGATGGCGCGTTCCATGTGCTGATGCACCCTCAGACCTCAATAAAATAAGACAACATCGGTCCGTGGGTCGGCTGTTCGAGGGAAGCATCCCGATAGGCTCGAACCTCGACGCGCGGAGCCCATGGCCTGCCCGGATGGTGGAATGCAGACACGGCGAGCTTAAACCTCGCTGCCCCTTCGCGGGCGTGCCGGTTCAAGTCCGGCTCCGGGCACTTCCGCGCCTACGGAACGAAGCGTTCCGTAGGCGGACGTCACCCTTCGTAGACGGTGAGGACGGCACCCTCCACCTCGATCCGGCGGCCGGCGCGCATGCCGTCGGTGCGCAGCCGGTCCAGGCAGCTGTGGAACAGCTCCAGTTCGTCCGCGTCCAGGACGGCGGCGGCGAGGTCGAGGAGTTCGGCGACCGCCTCCTCGGTGAGGATCTCGGGCAGCTCCCCGGAGAGCAGGACGACCGACTGGCCCGAAGGCCTGCGGACGACGGCCGTGGCCGGTCCGCCATGCACGAACAACACATTCCCCCCAAGGAGCCCGGGGTGGACGTGCGGGTCTCGCTCCTCGGGCAGACGAGAGAGTAGCGGGGGATCTCGGGGTGTTCGGGGGCGATTGACGTTCTTTTTCCGACTTGACGGAATACGGCGCATCCGTGTTCGAGTAGCGTCACTTGTCCGGGGTGGGCGGCGTGCGGTCCAGCAGTGACTCCACGAGGGCCGCGACATGGCGACGGTCGTCCGCGGAGAGTTTCTGGACGCTGGCGATGAGGAGGTCGACCTCGGGGTCGGCGGGGTTCGTGGCCGGGCCGCCGACGTCGGGGGTGCCGTACACGTGGATGCCGCAGGCCTCCGCGGCGGCGCGGCGGACGGTGTCCAACGGGAGCTCGAGGCCCTTGGACAGTCCCTCCAGGGTGGCCGACTGTGGCATCCGTACGACGCGGTCGGTGGTGGCCAGGTGGTGGACGGTGGACCGTGGGATCCCGCCGCGACGCGCCACGTCGCCGTAGGACCAGCCCTTGCGGTCGAGGCGCTCACGGATCAACTGCTGCAGTGCGTTGGCCACGGGTGGGTCACTTCCTGCTGGCTGTTTCGGCAAGGCGGTCCATGTCGGGGCCGATTCTACGGTCGTGCCCCGGTGCCGCCGAAAGGGTGATTTCCCGAACCACTTGCGCGCCGCCCCTCGAAGGGCCTAGTGTCCAATCTCGTTGGACAGCACGTCCGACCAGATTGGACAGAGTCCGGGGGGAACCTGACGCTGTCTGATCGGAAACGCCCATCCCTGAGGGGGAACTGATCATGATGGACGCCCACGAGCTTGAGGCCGAGTCCGCGGAGCTGCTGCCGGGTCGCGAGGCCCTGGGCCGGCTGAAGTTCAGCTTCGGCAAGACGGTGAACGTCACCAAGCACGTCGCCCACATCTCGGCGCACAACGAGTCCGCGGCCCTCAACGACCACTCCTCGTGCTCGGTGGCCGACTCCGGTGCCGCGCAGGCCATCAACGTCTCGCAGTAACGCTCGCGCTCCACCTCGAAACCGACACCGAAGACATCTCGAAAGGACATCCGTCATGAGCATGGACATGAACGAGCTGGACACCGAGTCCGCGGAGCTGCTGCCGGGCCGTGAGGCCCTGGGCCGGCTGAAGTTCAGCTTCGGCAAGACGGTGAACGTCACCAAGCACGTCGCCCACATCTCGGCGCACAACGAGTCCGCGGCCGTCAACGACCACTCCTCGTACTCGGACGCCGAGTCCTCGGCCTCGCAGACGATCAACGTCACGCAGTAGCGGTACCGCTGTAGCGGTACTCACCCGCTACGACGGCCGTGGGGGCGGACCGCGCTTCGTGTGCGGCGCGCCCCCCCCCCACGGCCCATCCAGGGCGACCCGCGGCTCTTTGTTGGGGGGACCAGCGGCGTTTCCGGGGGGAACTCGCCGCGTTCGCGCGGGAACTCGCCGCGCCTTCCGGGGGGAGGGCCGGCGCGGATGTGGGGGGATACGTGGGGGGAGTCCACACATGACAGTGCTCGGAGACGGGACCGCGGCGCTGTACGACACCGGGCCCGTGCCCGGACCCGGCGGCTGGCCGGTGACCTTCGAGCAGGTCGCGACGGGCAACCTGCCGGTCGTCGAACAGCCGCCGGCCGTCCCACGGCTGAGCGCGGGACTGAAGCTGCACGGCGAGTACCAGGGGTCGGGCTTCACCGACCCCAAGTACATCGCCCGTCGGGGGGACGGGCAGGTCGTGCAGCTGTCCCGGCTGCTGTACCTCGTGGCGTCGAGCATCGACGGGATCCGCGACGTCGAGACGATCGCGTACCGCGTCAGCGCGCGCTTCGGCCGCGAGGTCAGCGGCGACAACGTCCGCTACCTGGTGGAGAACAAGCTCGAACCGCTCGGGGTGACGGTCCCCGAGGGGCAGGAGAACGACGAG
The DNA here is from genome assembly GCF_044768275.1 of Streptomyces sp. NPDC101152. Classification (NCBI taxonomy): domain Bacteria; kingdom Bacillati; phylum Actinomycetota; class Actinomycetes; order Kitasatosporales; family Streptomycetaceae; genus Streptomyces; species Streptomyces sp. NPDC101152. Next base: position 192,959 of record NZ_JBIWPO010000013.1, read on the forward strand.
GTCGACGCCCCGCGCTCCGACCTGCTGCTCGCCCTCAAGGGCCACCGGGTGGTCTTCGACGAGCGGCGCACGGCACGGATCGCGCGGGCGCTGTCCTGGCTGCACCGGCCGGCGGTGGTCGTGGCGGTGCTGCTGGCCGCCGTGGCCATGGACGTGTGGCTGTTCGGCTTCTTCGGGGCGATCGACCCGGTCCTGGAGGTCCTGGACCAACCGGTCCTCATCCTGATCGTGTTCGTGCTGACCGTGGCCTCACTCGTCTTCCACGAGTTCGGCCACGCCTCCGCGTGCAAGTACGGGGGCGCGCGGCCCGGCTGCATCGGCTGCGGGCTCTTCCTGATCTGGCCGTCGATGTACACCGACGTGACGGACGTGTACCGCATCGGACGCGCCGGGCGGATCCGCACCGACCTCGGCGGGGTCTACTTCAACGTCGTCTTCATGCTCGCCATGGCCGGGGCGTACTTCGCGACCGGCGCGCAGTTCTTCCTGGCCGCCGTGTACCTCGGGCACTTCGAGATCCTGGAGCAGCTGATGCCGGCCGTCCGGCTGGACGGCTACTACATCCTCGGCGACCTCGCGGGGGTGCCGGACCTCTACGGCAAGATCAAGCCGATCCTGCTCAGCCTGGTGCCCGGCGCCAAGGGGAAGGCGGCGCGGCGGGAGGTCGCCGGGCTGAAGAAGTCGGCCCGGACCGTCGTCGCCACCTGGGTGCTGACGATGGTGCCGCTGCTGGTCGGCGAGTTGGGCTACGCCCTGTGGAACCTGCCGCGGATCCTCGCCACCATGACGCGGTCGCTGACCGAGCAACTCGTGGGTACGGGTTCGGCGTTGGCGGACGGGCAGATCGTGAACGGGCTGGTCGGGATCATCGGCTGCGTGATGCTGCTGTGCCCGATGGCCGGTGTCGTCTATCTGTCGGTGAAGATGAGCGGCCGCATCTTCCGCGCCGCGAACCGCGCCACGGCGGGACGTCCCCGGCTGCGCGTCCTGCTGTGCGCCCTCGCGCTGGTCGGTCTGACCGGCCTGAGCTACGCCTGGGTCTCCGGCATCACGCCGAAGCCGCTGCCCAAGCAGCCGCCGATCGCGCCGATCCTGCAACCCGGGGTGTCCACGCAGGCCCCCGGCCCCCGGGACGCCTCGACCTCGGACGGCGGAGCCTCGCAGGGCCCGACGGGCCACGGCACCGCGTCCCTGTCCCCGACGGCCGTACCGGGCGCCTCCGGCGCCGCGAAGGGCGCCTCGCCCCACCCGTCGACGAGTACGGCCCCCTCGGCCTCCGCGACCGCGTCCGCCCCGGCGTCGGCCCATCCGAGCAAGGGCCCGACGGGCCACCCGGCGACCGCCACCGCCACCCCACCCACCGTCTCGGGCCCCTCCGCGTCCGCCCCGGCCGGCGGCCCGTCCGTGCCCGCGACCTCCCCGACCCCGTCGGAGAGCGCCCCGGCCTCCCCACCGTCCTCCCCGACCCCCCAGTCCAGCGCCTCACCGGCAAAGACCTGAGCCCCGGCCGGGCCCGGGGTGGACGTCCCCGGGCCCGGCCGAACCCACCACCGCGGCGCAGCCCGGGGGCCGCCCTTACGGGCGGCGCAGTTCGAACGACGCCCGGCGCCGACCGAGCTCGCCCGTGCCCCGCAACACCCACCCCGTCAGCCCTATCCGCCCCGCCTCCGCAACACCGCCACCCCCCCACCACCGACCCATCCACCTACCGAGGAGAACCCATGACCGCTCATCGCAAAGCACGGCCGATTCGTAATCCGCTCACTCGGCGGGCCCTTGGGATAGGGCTGTTCGCGGCCGGGGTCGCGGGGGCCGCCACCGCTGTGCCTGCGCAGGCGGCCAGTGGCGTGACGCATGCCGCGTACGCGTCGGACCACGTGTTCACGCACGCCGACCGGGCGCACCACACGCAGGCCAGGGACTCGTTCACGGTGCGGCAGTTCGGGACGGTGAACGCCGCCTCCGCCCGCAACCAGGCCAACGCGGTCTCCGCGGGCTGCTCCGCCGACGACGCCTGCCGTTCCGTCGCGCTGTCGTTCCAGATCGTCACGATCGCCGGCGAGCACACGCACCTCAACGCCGTGAACCTCAGCGACGCCGTCAACAAGAAGTGCACCGGCTGCCAGACCCTGGCCGGCGCCTACCAGTTCGTCGTCTCCACGCCCACCCCGTTCAGCCTGGACGCCGACGCGCAGCGCAAGCTCGCCGACATCCACCGCCGGCTGGACGAGCTGACCCGCTCCGGGCTGCCCGCGGCGGACCTGAGGACCCAGGTCGACGGCCTGGCGAGCGAGGTCACCGGGGTGCTGCACGACGCCGTGGCCCACGCGCCCAAGGCCGACGTGAAGCCGGACGTCACGCTCCACCGGCACCTCGACGGCTGGCCCCCGGTGCGCTGATCCCGCCGGACCAGGGCCGACCGCGGTGTCCGTCTCCCACGGCGCCGCGGTCGGCCATTGACATCCCTCGGGGGCGGGCGCACACTCACATCCGAAATTGGTGAAGTAAATTTCACTGGACGAACAAAGGATGCGGGATGCGTACCACCGTCGGCATCGTCGGCGCCGGCCCGGCCGGCCTCCTCCTCGCCCGGCTGCTGCACGACGCCGGGATCGACTCGGTCGTCCTGGAGAGCCGCGACCGCGCCTACGTCGAGCACCGCCAGCGCGCCGGGATCCTGGAGCAGGGCACGGTGGACGTACTGCGCGCGGCCGGCGCCGGCGAGCGCATGGACCGCGAGGGACTCGAGCACGGCGGCATCGAGCTGCGGTACGACAGGAAACGCCACCGCGTCGACTTCCCCGCCCTCACCGGCGGCCGGTCCGTGATGGTCTACGCCCAGACCGAGGTCTGCAAGGACCTCATCGCCCTCCAGCTCAAGGAGGGCGGTCCGCTGCTGTTCGAGGCGGAGGCGCTGGCCGTCGAGGGCGCCGACACCGACCGCCCGCGGGTGCGGTTCCGCCACGAGGGCCGCGAGGACGTGCTGGAGTGCGACTACGTCGTCGGGTGCGACGGGTTCTGGGGGGTGGCCAGGAAGGCGATCCCGGCCGAGCTCACCCGCGTCTTCGAGCGGTCGTACCCCTTCGCGTGGCTCGGCATCCTCGCCGACGTGCCGCCCTCCCACGACGAGCTGGTCTACGCCCGCCACGACCGCGGCTTCGCGCTGCTGTCCATGCGCTCCCCGTCCGTCTCCCGCCTCTACCTCCAGGTCCCCGAGGGCACGGACGCGGAGAGCTGGGGCGACGAGGAGATCTGGGACGAGCTGGAGCGCCGGTTCGAGACCGGGGACGACTGGCGGCTGGAGCGCGGGCCGATCACCCAGAAGTCGGTGACCCCGATGCGGTCCTACGTCCACGAGCCGATGCGCCACGGCCGGCTCTTCCTGGCCGGCGACGCGGCGCACATCGTCCCGCCGACCGGCGCGAAGGGGCTCAACCTGGCCGTCGGGGACGTCGTCACCTTCGCCAGGGCGCTGTCGTACCAGCGGGAGACCGGGTCGGCCGAGCTGCTCGACGCCTACTCCTCGACCTGCCTGCGCCGCGTCTGGCAGGCCGAGCGGTTCTCCTACGACATGACGACGATGCTGCATCCCGCCCCCGACGCCACCCCCTTCGACGCCCGGCTCCAACTCGCCCGCCTCGACCGGATCGCGACCTCCCGCGCCGCCGAGACAGACCTGGCCGAGGGGTACACGGGCTTCCCCGTGTGAATCCCCGGGGTGAGGGGAATCACGGCCTCGCGTACCGTGTTGCGCAGCACAGGTGGGGAAAGATCCTCCCCAAGCAGTAGGGTCAATCCTTTGCCTACCTATTACTCTTGAGCCAAGGTCGCGACGCGCGGCCATGGAGGAGTGAAATGAGGAGCAGAAACCCGGTCTTCTCGCGACGGGGGTTCAGCCGCGACAACGGCTACGCGGGGTTCAACACCGCGCCGCAGGCCGGGGGTCCCGCTGTCGGAACGCAGACCGACCCGTACGCGCAGGGCAACCCCTACGCGCAGAACCCGTACGCCCAGCAGGACCTGCAGTACGGCGCCCCGGCCCCGGCCACCACCGGCCGGATGACCATGGACGACGTCGTGGTGCGCACGGCGTCCACCCTCGGCACGCTGATCGTCACCGCCGCGCTCGCCTGGGCGCTGCTGCCGGTCGACAACGCCAACCTCAGCCGGTCCTACGGCATCGGCGTCGGTGCCGCGCTGATCGGCATGGTGCTGGCGTTCGTGCAGTCCTTCAAGCGCAAGGCCTCGCCGGCGCTGATCCTGTCGTACGCCGCGTTCGAGGGTGTCTTCCTCGGCGTGGTCTCCAGCGTCGTCGACAACCGCATCGCGAGCGGCGCGGCCATGCAGGCCGTGATCGGCACGATGGCGGTGTTCGCCGGTGTGCTGGTGGCGTACAAGGCGGGCTGGATCCGCGTCAACCGCCGCTTCTACGGCTTCGTGATGGCGGCCGCGCTCGGCTTCGTGCTGCTGATGGTCGTGAACCTGCTGTTCGCGGTCTTCGGCGGTGGTGACGGCCTCGGCTTCCGCAGCGGCCCGCTCGGCGTCTTCTTCGGCGTCGTCGGCGTCCTGCTCGGCGCCTGCTTCCTCGCCCTGGACTTCAAGCAGGTCGAGGACGGCATCGCCTACGGCGCGCCGAAGCAGGAGGCGTGGCTGGCGGCCTTCGGGCTGACGTTGACGCTGGTGTGGATCTACATGGAGTTCCTGCGGATCATCGCGATCCTGAACAGCAACGACTAGCCTGCCGGCGGCTGTCGCGAAGGGCCCCGGGTTCTCGGACCCGGGGCCCTTCGGCATGTCGTGGTGCGCGCCTAGAGCAGTTTGCGCGCGGCCCTCCTCAGGTCGTATTCGTGGACGATCGCCCTCGCGTGGCCGTACGCGAGGTTGTGCTCGTGGCGGAGCCAGCTGACCTTTTCCTCGAAGCGGAAGAGGGCGGGGCCTTCTTCGACGGTGCGCAGCCAGTCGGACACTTCACGACCGGTGCAGTGGGGGATGCGGGCGAGCATGTTGCGGTGGGTCTCCTCAGAGAGGACGTGGGACATCGGCGCCTCCGAACGCAAAGGGGATGTAAGCCGGTCCTTCAGGTCACGGTGCCTGAGCGTTCGCCTGTTGGCAACAGTCTGGCGGCGCCGCGTACGCTCGTCCCGTGGTTGATACGACGCCCTTGACGCGAGCCGTGGATCACTTCGCCGACCGTTTGAGGGCGGCGCCGCAGTCGCGCCTGCAGCGTGGCGCCGCCGCTGAGGCCCTGCAGTTGGCCCGGGAGTTGGCGTGCCGGGCGCAGGTGTTGGAGGAGCCCGGGGTGGAGCCTCGGTTGATGCCGGACGCCGGAATGTTCGCCGCCGCGGACCAGATCACCGTTGCCGTACATGACTTGGCCCTCGTGCTGGATGACGAGGGCCAGGTCGCTGAAGCTGTGCGGTTGGTGGAAGAAGCGCAGAAGCGGGCGGGGGTCTGAGGAGCGCGCCCGCGCGCCTCAGAGGGACGCTATGACTCGGTCCGCCAGGATGTAGACGTTCTCCTCGCCGCACTCGAACGTCAGCGTGTACGCGCCGCTCACGCCCGAACCGCCGAGCAGGATCGGGGTCAGGCCCGACCGCAGGGCCGCTGCCAGGCGTTCGGCTGTTTCTCGGTGGCCCGGGGTCATGCACAGGGTCGTGCCGTCGGCGAAGACGTAGACGTCGAGGGTGCCGAGGGGGCCGGGGCGGACGTCGGCCAGTTCGACGCGGGACGCGGCGAGTTCCTCGAGGGTGGCCACGGTGCGTTCGTGGTCGTTCGCCACGGGTGGCTGGACCGGTACGAAGTCCGGGTGGGAGGGGTGACGGCGGCGGGCCGCGGCCAGTTCGGGGGAGTCCCCGGCGAACTCGTCGGCGTCCGCGCCCGGCTCGGTCACCGACTCCAGCGGCTCCAGTCCCACGAAGTCGCTGTGCCGGGGCAGGAACAGCTCGCTGTCGGGCAGACCCAGCAGCGAGGGGGCGTCGGAGGCGTCACGGGTCTCCTGGGCGGCCCAGAAGGCGCGCGCCTCGGCCAGTTCCCGCTCACGCTCCTCGGCGAGCGCCTCGGCGACGGCGGCGCGTATCTCGTCGACCTCCGTGGACAGGCGGGCGGCGGGCACGAGACCGTGCGGGGCGTGCCGCTCGGCGAGCTGGGCGTGCAGGGCGGCGACCTCACGGCGCAGCACCATGAGGGTGCGCAGGACGGCGACGCCCACGGCGCCCGTGGCGGCCGTGATGAGCAGCAAGGCGATCGGCATGGCGCTCACTGACGTACTCCCGGTTCAAAGTCGACCCCCGACTTCCTACATCAGCTTGAAGGGCGGACTAACCAGCTGTCAGTGCGTAACGTCACGAACCGGACAGGACTTTGGGCCCGGAGTGGGGTGTCGTACCCGCGCTGAGCTGCGTGAATCCCCCCGCTAAGGGAGATAGGTCACATCCTGGGGGAGATTGGATCACAAAACGGCCCGGAGTGCGGGGTTGTCCCGGACTCCGGGCCAGAGGCTGACCGTTGGTGCCTCAGCGGTTACGCAGGGGTGTGCTCGTCGGCTCTCAGCTCAGGCGCTCGATGACCATCGCCATGCCCTGGCCGCCGCCGACGCACATGGTCTCCAGGCCGAACTGCTTGTCGTGGAACTGGAGGGAGTTGATGAGCGTGCCGGTGATGCGGGCGCCGGTCATGCCGAAGGGGTGGCCGACGGCGATCGCGCCGCCGTTCACGTTCAGCTTCTCCAGCGGGATGTTCAGCTCGCGGTAGGAGGGGATCACCTGGGCGGCGAACGCCTCGTTGATCTCGACCAGGTCGATGTCGTCGATGGTGAGGCCGGCCAGGCGCAGGGCGCGCTGCGAGGCCTCCACCGGGCCGAGGCCCATGATCTCGGGGGACAGGCCCGAGACGCCGGTCGACACGATGCGGGCGAGCGGGGTGAGGCCGAGCTCGCGGGCCTTGGTGTCGCTCATCACGACCACGGCGGCGGCACCGTCGTTCAGGGGGCAGCAGTTGCCCGCGGTGACCAGTCCGTCGGGGCGGAAGACGGGCTTGAGGCCGGCGACGCCCTCCATGGTGACGCCCGGGCGCGGGCCGTCGTCCTTGCTGACGACCGTGCCGTCGGGGGTCGTGACCGGGGTGATCTCGCGCTCCCAGAAGCCGTTCTTGATGGCCTCCTCGGCGAGGTTCTGGGAGCGGACGCCGAACTCGTCCATGTCCTGGCGGGTGACGCCCTTGACGCGGGCCAGGTTCTCGGCGGTCTGGCCCATCGCGATGTACGGGTCGGGGACCAGGCCGTCCTCGCGCGGGTCGTGCCAGCTCGTGCCCTCCTGCTGGGCGACGGCCTCGGTGCGGGCCTCGGCCTCGGCGAACAGCGGGTTGTGCGTGTCCGGGAGGCTGTCGGAGTTGCCCTTGACGTAGCGGGAGACCATCTCGACGCCGGCCGAGATGAAGACGTCGCCCTCGCCGGCCTTGATGGCGTGCAGGGCCATCCGGCTCGTCTGCAGCGACGAGGAACAGTAACGGGTGATGGTGCAGCCCGGGAGGTGGTCCATGCCCATCTGCACGGCGACGATGCGGCCGAGGTTGTGGCCCTGCTCGCCGCCGGGCAGGCCGCAGCCGAGCATCAGGTCGTCGATGTCGCGCGGGTCCAGCTCGGGGATCTTGGCCAGGGCCGCCTGGATGATCGTGGCGGTGAGGTCGTCGGGGCGCAGGTCCTTGAGGGAGCCCTTGAAGGCGCGGCCGATGGGCGAGCGGGCGGTCGAGACGATCACGGCTTCGGGCATGACGGCTCCATTGGCGTACGGGCGTGTCGGGCAGGCTGCTTGGGAAGTTACCCGTCCGTATGGCCAGGGTCACGTCTGTCGCCGTGTGACCCTGGCCGCAATTTTCTAAGCGCTTGCTTTGTGGCTCAGGGCGTTGCCTGGGTCGACGGGACCGACGTCGTCCGCGGTTCCGGCTCCTGCACCCGCCGCCTGCGCCGGCGCTTGAGCAGTGCCCAGGGGCCGCGCGGGCCGGTCGGCATCGCGGCTGTGACCTCCGTGCCCGCCTCCGACGCGGCCTCCGCGGCGGCCCGGGCCACCGGCAGGAAGCCCTCCCGCCGGGACACGTCCGGACGCTCCTCCTCCGCCGGCCACAGGCCGAGCGCGGCGCAGACCGTCGGCAGCACCGCCATGGCCGCGGTGGCGTAGCCCTCCGCCGAGGGGTGGTAGTTGTCGGGGCCGAACAGTTCACGGGGGTTGGCCTCGAACTCGGGGCCGAGCAGGTCGCCCAGGGACACCGTGCGGCCGCCCTGCTCGACGGCGCCGATCGTCTGGGCCGCCGCCAACTGCCGGGAGGCCCGGCGCGCGAGCCAGCGCAGCGGCTGCTGGACCGGTTCGATCGTGCCCAGGTCGGGACAGGTGCCGACGACGACCTCCGCGCCCGCCGTGCGCAGCCGCCGTACCGCCGCCGACAGATGGCGCACGGAACGGGTCGGGGGCATGCGGTGGGTGACGTCGTTCGCCCCGATCATGATCACGCAGATGTCGGGCACGAGGGCGGGGTTCGCCAGGACCAGGGCGACCTGGCGGTCCAGGTCGTCGGAGGTGGCGCCGGGCAGGGCCACGTTGTGCAGCTCGACCGGGCGTTCGGCCACCGCCGACAGGCCCGAGGCCAGCAAGGCGCCCGGTGTCTGACCCGCCCGGTGCACGCCCTGGCCGGCCGCCGTGGAGTCGCCGAGCATGGTCAGCCGCAGGGGAGGTTCGTCGGGGACGGCGTAGGCGTTGCCGTACACCCCGTCGGCGACCGGTACGCGGCCGGCGCTGCCGTTGCCCACGTGGCGCTTGGCGAGCTGCACCTCGGCCAGCAGCAGCCCCATGGCGGCCGCGCCGGCCAGCCCGATGCCACCGCCTCCGTACGCGGCACCGGCCGCGATCCGCCGGGCCACCCGCGCCCTCGACATGCCCGTCATACCTCGCCGCCACCTCCTTCGTAGCCGTACATCCACTCCTTGCCCCGTACGGACCGTCCGCCAATCTCAACGGGGAGTGAACGACCGCCCCGGGTGGACCACAGGGCCTACCCTGGCGGAACCAGTACGACCACTTCTTTTGCAGCAACCGGAGACAACGGTGCAATTCCACGACTCGATGATCAGCCTCGTCGGCAACACCCCGCTGGTGAGGCTCAACAGCGTGACCAAGGGCATCAAGGCGACTGTCCTGGCCAAGGTCGAGTACTTCAACCCGGGCGGTTCCGTGAAGGACCGCATCGCCCTGCGCATGATCGAGGCGGCCGAGGAGAGCGGGGCGCTCAAGCCCGGCGGGACCATCGTGGAGCCGACCAGCGGCAACACCGGTGTGGGGCTCGCGATCGTGGCCCAGCAGAAGGGGTACAAGTGCATCTTCGTGTGCCCCGACAAGGTGAGCACCGACAAGATCAACGTGCTGCGGGCGTACGGGGCCGAGGTGGTCGTGTGCCCCACCGCCGTGGACCCCGAGCACCCGGACTCGTACTACAACGTCTCCGACCGGCTGGTGCGCGAGACGCCGGGCGCGTGGAAGCCCGACCAGTACTCCAACCCCAACAACCCGCTCTCCCACTACCACTCGACCGGCCCCGAGCTGTGGGAGCAGACGGAGGGGAAGATCACCCATTTCGTGGCCGGCGTCGGCACGGGCGGCACCATCTCCGGGACCGGGCGGTACCTCAAGGACGCCAGCGACGGCAGGGTCCAGGTCGTGGGCGCCGACCCCGAGGGGTCCGTGTACTCGGGCGGCTCCGGGCGGCCTTACCTCGTCGAGGGCGTCGGTGAGGACTTCTGGCCCACCGCCTACGACCGGACCGTCGCCGACGAGATCGTCGCCGTCTCCGACAAGGACTCCTTCCAGATGACCCGCCGGCTCGCCAAGGAGGAGGGGCTGCTGGTGGGCGGCTCCTGCGGGATGGCGGTCGTGGCGGCGCTGCGGGTCGCCGAGCGGCTCGACGAGAACGGCGTCGTGGTCGTGCTGCTGCCGGACAGCGGACGCGGGTACCTGAGCAAGATCTTCAACGACGAGTGGATGGCGGACTACGGCTTCCTCGAGGACGCGGGCCCCAGCGCCCGCGTCGCGGACGTCCTCAACGACAAGGAGCACGGCGCCATCCCGTCCCTCGTCCACATGCACCCGGACGAAACCGTCGGCCAGGCCATCGAGGTGCTGCGCGAGTACGGCGTCTCGCAGATGCCGATCGTGAAGCCGGGCGCCGGCCACCCGGACGTGATGGCGGCCGAGGTCGTCGGCTCGGTCGTGGAGCGGGAGCTGCTGGACGCCCTGTTCGCCAAGCGGGCCTCGCTGGAGGATCCGCTGGAGAAGCACATGTCGCCCCCGCTGCCCCAGGTGGGCTCCGGTGAGCCGGTCGCCGACCTGATGACGGTGCTCGGCGTGGCGGACGCGGCGATCGTCCTGGTCGAGGGCAAGCCGACCGGGGTGATCGGCCGACAGGACCTGCTGGCCTTCCTGGCCAAGGCAGGAAAGTGACGCCGAACGTCCGGTGAACGTGGGCGAAACGCCGTGAAATTGCGGTTGCCCACCGAAGTGGTGGACTTCGCGGAAGTGGTACGAGCGTGTCACGTGCACGCAGCACACGCTTAACACGGGTCCGGCACATTAGTGGGTGTCGGCAGGGCGGGAGCGGCTCCCCGCCCCGGCCGGCACCGAACGTCCAAGGACCTCCGGAGCGGCTCCCGGACCTCCATGGACGCCGGACGCGAGACCCGGCCCTGACCCGGTCAGCGTCCCTCGCGGGGACCGCCGTCGTCCCGCCCCCCGGCAACGGGGGTGCGGCGGTCCCCGCTGTTACCTCTGCCGGGTCACAGCGGGAAGCACCCTCACTCCCCTTTGCGCCTACGCCGGCGCCGCTCTCGCGGACGCGGTTGCGCGCCGTCGTGGTTCCTCAGTCGGTGGTGGCGGCCGTCGTCGTTCTCGACCGACGGGTCAGTCCTCCCAGCGGTCCTCGTCCTTGTTGGTGCGGTGGCGGCCGCTGAACAGCCCCGGATTCACGCGTACCGCCTGGAAGGCGTTGACGCCGACGATGCCGGCCCAGGCGACCAGCAGGCCCGGCAGGTGGGCGATGCCGCCGCCGATCGCGGACAGCGGGATCGCCAGCACCAGCGAGACGATGCCGAAGCCGAAGCGCTCGCCCCAGGAGTCGGTGGGCTTCGGTGCCCGCGCCCCGCGGGCCACCACCATCTGCTGCTCGGCCATCTGGCGCCGCACACGGCGCTCCACCGCCCCGTCGATGCGCTGGTCCACCTTCTCCAGGAACGAGTCGACCAGCGCGGACTCGTACTCCTCACCCAGCTCCCTGCGGGCGTGCAGAGTGGCGTCGAGTTCCTTCTTGAGCTCGGTGTCGCGCGTGTCCATGCCCGTCTCCATTCCCGTCATGGGAATCCACGGTAGGCAGCACTCGCGCCCGCCGCACTGGGGATAGCCCCCCTGTTCGAGGTACGGCGCCCGCTCAGATCAGCCCGTGCTGCTTGGCGTAGGTGTTGGCCACGTCCTGCGGGTCCTTCTTGTCGTTGTCGACCCGGCTGTTGAGCTGGGTGAGCTGCTCGGTGGTCAGGACGTTGCCGAGCTTGGCCAGGGCCCTGCGGACCGTGTCGTCGGCCTTGCGGTCGGCGATGAGGGGGACGATGTGCTGGCTGGGGATCAGGTTCTTCGGGTCGGTCAGCACCACCCAGCCGTTGGCGGCGATGTCGGTGTCGGTGGTGAAGAGGTTCGCCACGTCGACGTCGCCCTTCTTCAGGGCGCCCTTGACCAGGGGACCGTCGGAGTCCAGTGATGTGAACTCCTTGAACTCGACGCCGTAGACGTCCTTCAGGCCGACCGCGCCCACCCGCCGCTTCTTCACCTCGGGCGCGGCGCCGATGACCAGCCTGCCGTTCTGCTGGGCCAGGTCGGCGAGGGAGGTCAGGCCGTACTTGCGGGCGGTCGCCCGGGTGACGACGAAGCAGTCCGAGTCGGCCGCCTGGCCGTACGGCAGCACCTGGAGGCCGGCCGGCAGGGCGAGGGTGAGCGCGTTCTGCATGGTGCCCGGCTCCGAGGAGTTGTCCTTCGGGGCCAGGTAGTTGAGGAGGGCGCCCTGGTATTCGGGCAGCAGGTCGATGTCGCCCGCCTTCAGCGCGGGGATCACGATCTCCCGGGTGCCGAGGTTCGGGCGGACCTTCACCTTGACGCCGGCGGACGTGAGGACGGCCGCGTAGAGGTAGCCGAGGACCTGGTTCTCGGTGAAGTTGGCGGTGCCGATGGTGATGCCGCTCTTGCTGGAGCCACCTCCGCCGGACGTGGAGCCCTGGCTGTCGAGGGAGGTGATGCCGCTCGCGCAGGCGGACAGGGCGGGGACGGACGCGGCCGCGAACAGGCCGCCGAGGAGGGTGCGTCGGTTCATGTGTCGGGGTTCCCTAGGCGGTGCGGTGGCGGAAGAGGAAGCGCTGGAGGGCGGAGAGGGCCAGGTCCAGGAGGACGGCGACCGCGGCGACCAGCACCGCGCCGCCCAGCACCTGCACGAGGTCGCGCTGGGCCAGGCCGTCGAAGACGTAGCGGCCGAGGCCGCCGAAGGAGACGTACGCGGCGATGGTGGCCGTGGCGACGACCTGGATGAGGGCGAGCCGCAGGCCCGTCATGATCAGCGGGAGCGCGAGCGGCAGCTCGACCTGGAACAGGACCTGGTGGCCGCGCATGCCCTGGCCGCGGGCCGCGTCGCGGACGTCGGGGTCGACGGCCGTCATCCCGGCGTAGGTGTTGGTGACGATCGCCGGGACCGCGAGGGCGACCAGGGCCACGTACACCGGCAGCATCGACAGTCCGCCCGCCAGGAAGACCAGGACGACCAGGCCGACGGTCGGCAGCGCGCGGCCGAAGGACGCGAGGTTGATGGCGACGAAGGCGCCCTTGCCGGTGTGGCCGATCAGCAGGCCGAGCGGGAGGCCGATCGCGGCGGCGATGAGGGTCGCAAGGAGCGAGTACTGGAGGTGCTCGGCGAGGCGGTGGGCGATGCCGTCCGAGCCGGACCAACTCGCGCCACTGGTCAGCCACTTGCCGAGGTTCTTGAGGAGCTCGTACATCTCAGGCCCGCCTCCTGCGCCAGGGGGTCAGCACGTACTGGAGGGCCACCAGCAGGGCGTCCGCAACCACGGCGAGCAGGATCGTGAGGACCACGCCCACGATCACCGGGGTCGGGAAGTCGCGCTGGAAGCCGTCGGTGAAGAGCTGGCCGAGGCCGCCGTCGCCGATGTAGGTGGCGACCGAGACCAGCGAGATCGACATGACGGTCGCGATGCGGACACCCGCCATGATCACGGGGAGGGCGAGCGGGAACTCGACCGTGAGGAGGGTGCGCAGGGGGCGCGTGCCCATCGCCTTCGCCGCCTCCTTGGTCCTCGCGGGGACCGAGTCGAGGCCCTCGACGGTGTTCCGCAGCAGTACGACCAGCGTGTAGACGGTCAGGCCGATGACGGTGGTGGTGCGGGTCAGGCCGCTGATCGGGAGCAGCAGCACGAAGATCGCGATCGACGGGATGGTGAACAGGACGTTGGAGCAGCCCAGCAGGAAGCCGCGCAGGGGGCGGATCCGGTGCGCGAGCACCGCGAGCGGGAGCGAGATCAGGACCCCGAAGAAGACGGCGGTCAGGGCGGCCTGCAGGTGGGAGAGGGTGAGGGAGGTGAGGTCGTCGGTGTGGTCGCCGATCCACGACCAGTCGATGGTCATGCGGCCCTACCTTCTTGAGTGCGTCCCGTGAGTTCGCGACTCTGGGACTGCGCGGGTGGGGCAGGGATGGTTTTCATGCTGGCTGCCCTCCATGGCTT
>NZ_JBIWPO010000014.1:0-189912 GCF_044768275.1 Streptomyces sp. NPDC101152
ACCGGTAAGCCGTGTGCGGGAAAACCGCACGCACGGATTGAAAGGGGAATGGGGAAACGGGCTCGAAAGAGCACCGCGCCCCTGACTACCAATGGAGATCGCGGGCGGGGACAAGGTACGGCTGGAGCCGTGGGGTGAGGGGGACCTGTGGCTGTTGCGGAGGGCCAACAGCCCCGAGATGACCGAGCACTTGGGCGGGCCGGAGAGCGAGGAGAAGGTCGTCGCACGGCATCGGCGCTACCTCGAGGCGGGGCCGGGGCAGATGTACCGGGTCGTGTCGGCGGAGAGCGGGGAGGCCGTCGGTTCCACCGGGTTCTGGGAACGGGAGTGGCGGGACGGCGTGGTGTGGGAGGCGGGATGGGGGATCCTGCCCGAGTTCCAGGGGCGGGGGCTGGCCGCCGCGGCGGCCCGAGGCGTCGTGGCCGCCGCGCGGGACGCCGGTCGGCACCGGTATCTGCACGCCTTTCCGAGCGTGGACAACGTTCCGTCGAACCAAGTGTGCCGCCGGGCCGGTCTCACGCTGCTCGGACCGGTCGACCTGGAGTACCCGAAGGGCCACTGGGCGATCTCCAACGACTGGCGGGCGGACCTGAGCTCCCTGTAGAACCTTGGCGGCAGACCCCCGGTATGCGTGAGACTGGGGTCATGTGCCGGAGCATCAAGACACTGCGTCCGCCCGTGTTGCCCGAAGAGGCGACGGAGGAGGAGATCAGGGCCGCGGCCCTGCAGTTCGTGCGGAAGGTGTCCGGGTTCCGGGCGCCGGCCGCGCACAACCGGGAGGTGTTCGACCACGCCGTCGACGCGATCGCCCAGGCCACCGCGGAGTTGCTCGACAACCTGGAGGTCCGCGGCCAGAAGGCGAGCGCGTAGCCGCTACGACGCCTTCGCCGGCCGGCGCATCACGTACGCCGCCCCCGCGCCCGCCCCGAACAATGCCAGCACCGACACCCCGGTGCCGAGCCACGTCGTCCCCAGCCACCGGCCGCCGTAGTAGCCGAGCGCCACGCTGTACACGGCCCAGGCCAGGCCCGCCAGGGCCGACCAGGGCAGGAAGTCGCGGGCACGGCGGTGGGCGGCGCCCGCACCGAGGGAGACGACCGAGCGGCCCGCCGGGGCGAACCGGGCGAGGATGACCAGGGCGCCGCCGCCCCGGGCCAGGGCCGCGCCGAGACGTTCCTGCGCGGTGGAGAGCCGACGGGAGCGAGCGATGGCGCGGTCCAGGCGTGCGCCGCCGCGCCAGGCCAGGCGGTAGGCGACCAGGTCGCCGAGGACGGAGGCGCAGGCCGCGCACACGGTGAGGCCGATGATGTCCGGAACCTTGTGCGGCACAGCGCCGCTCGCCGAACCCGCGGCCGCCGCCGTCGCGGCGGTGATCACCAGCACGCCGCTGGGCAGCACCGGCAGGAACACGTCGAGCAGCACCGACAGCGCCACCATGACGTAGATCCAAGGGCTGCCGGTCAGCGACCCCAGATTCTCCAGCACCACGACTCCCCGTGAACTCCCCCGTCGGTCCGACCGAGCCGCTTCGTCGCGGGGGAGCGGCAGGGCGGCCATCAACAGCCCTACAGGCTACGCGGGCAGTGTGACAGGAGTTCCATCGGGGGCGCGTGTGTTCGACACAAGTTGTTCACCGGCGCCGGCCGGGCGTCGTCCGGCCACGTGAAGGGCCTTCCCCCGCAGATGAGGGAAGGCCCGGTTTCGCGGTCGTTCAGGCGGCGACCGGCGTCTGCTCCGCGGTCCGCCGACGTTCGGCCGATGAGCGCCTGGCGAACAGCCGGTCCAGGCCGAAGGCGCCGGACCCGGTGAAGACCAGCAGCAGCAGGGCCCAGCTGAACATCGCCGCGGCCTCGCCGCCGTTCTCCATCGGCCACAGGGCGTGCGGCTGGTGCATCTTGAAGTACGCGTACGCCATCGAGCCGGAGGCGAGGAACGCCGCTAACCGCGTGCCGAGGCCGAGCAGCACGAGGACTCCGCCGACCAGCTGGATGACGGCGGCGTACCAGAACGGCCAGGCGCCGGTCGCGACGGTGCCGCCGTGCGTGCCGGGCACCCCGCCGAGGACGCCGAAGAGCGAGGCCGCGCCGTGGCAGGCGAAGAGCAGGCCGACGACGATGCGGAACAGGCCCAGCGCATAGGGCTGGGCACTGTTGAGCCGAGCGGTCATGTGGGGGGTACTCCTTCGGTCGGGCCGGTCCGGGGCGGGCCGGCTGGGGGACGAGCCGAGTGAGTGATTCACGCTAGGTCAACCTAAATAATGCTTTCAAGTTCAACATTCAGCCATCCGGGAGGGCTCACGCGGTGCTGAGCGTGGAGTCCTCCACAGCCGTGAGCCCGCCCTCCGTCCCCGCCTGCTCAAGGCGTAGTCGTGCCGAACGGCCCTTCAGCGTCAGGGTCATGAGCTGGTTGCCGAACCAGGGGCCGCCCGTCCTGCGCCACGTGACCGGCGGGGGCGCGCACCTGCCGTGCCGGGCGAACCGGCGCCCCAGCACGCGGGCCGCCCTGCTCCAGCCGAAGCGGAAGCCCAACCGGATGGCCCGGGGGACGGCGTTGTGCACGGGCGAGCAGGTCAGTTGCAGCACCCGCGCGTCGGGCCCGGCCCCCGAGACCCACCTCGGCTCCGCCACGTACGCGTGATGCACGTCCCCCGACAGCACCAGTACGGTCGCCGGCGCCCCGGCCCCGGAGCCGGCCTCGGCGATCAGGTCCGCCAGCGCGGCGAAGGAGGCCGGGAACGCCGCCCAGTGCTCCAGGTCCGCCCGCCGCCGCAGGTCCTCCCCGAACCGTGCCCAGCGCGCCCCGCGATCGCCGCGGCACAGGGCCGCGTTCCAGGCCTCGGCGTCGTGCACCAGGTGCGGCAGCAGCCAGGGCAGCGAGGTCCCGAGAAGGAGGTGGTCGTACGACTCCCGCGCGTCCAGCACCTGTTCGCGCAGCCACTCCGCCTCGCCCGGGTCGAGCATGGCGCGGTGCTCCTCGTCCAGGACGCGGGCCGCCCGCGAGTCGACCATCAGCAGCCGCACCCGGCCGAAGTCGCGCCGGTAACTCCAGCGCACCGAGGCCGAGTCGGCGTCGGCACGGCAGGCGAAGGCACGCAACTCGTCGGTACCGTCGGGGAGTTCGCTTACGGCACGGTAGAGCGGGTCGGCGGCCAGCGTGTCCGGGGACACGTTGCCCAGGTGCTGGTGCACCCAGTACGACATCAGGCCGCTCAGCAGCCGCTCCCGCCACCACGGCGTGGCGCGCATGTCCTCGAGCCAGGCGGCGGAGGTGTTCCAGTCGTCGATGACATCGTGGTCGTCGAAGATCATGCAGCTCGGCACGGTGGACAGCAGCCAGCGTACCTCGGGGTCGAGCCAGGACTCGTGGTAGAGGCGGGTGTACTCCTCGTAGTCCGCGACCTCGCTGCCCGGCGGCTCGCTCAGGTCGCGCCGCGCGGCCAGCCAGCGGCGGGTGGCGTCGGAGACCTCGTCGGCGTACACCTGGTCGCCCAACAGCAGCAGCACGTCCGGGCGTTCGCCTTCCGGGTCGGCGGCGACGCGGCTCGCGAGCGCGTCCAGGGCGTCCGGGCCGACGGGGTCGTGGCCGTCGGCGGGCGGGGCGGCCCAGCGGCAGGAGCCGAAGGAGACGCGGACGGCGTCGCCGTCGGCCGGGAAGCTGATCACGGACGGCGGGAAGGGGGAGTCGGGCTCCGGCCACACGCGCGTGCCGTCCAGGAACACCTCGTACGCCGTCGCCGTACCGGGGGTGAGGCCGGTGACCGGGATCAGGGCGTAGTGGTGGCCGCAGATCTGGAAGGTGCGGGCCGACCCGGACGAACCGTCGGCGCAGCGCACCTCGGCGGTGCACGGCCGGCCCGCCTCGACCCACACGGTCGCGCTCGACCCGTCGGCATACCTCAGCAGTGGTCCCAGGCGCAGTTCGGCCACCTCGTCGCCCTCCTCCGTCGCCCCGTACGGTACGGAACGACGGAGGTCA
The DNA here is from genome assembly GCF_044768275.1 of Streptomyces sp. NPDC101152. NCBI lineage: Bacteria > Bacillati > Actinomycetota > Actinomycetes > Kitasatosporales > Streptomycetaceae > Streptomyces > Streptomyces sp. NPDC101152. Next base: position 3,976 of record NZ_JBIWPO010000014.1, read on the forward strand.
GTGGCGAGGTTCCGGCACGGAATCAGCCGCGCGCCACGGGGTCAGCAGCCGGCGAGGTGGCCGGTGAGGGCGGACTTCTCGGCGGAGTCGACCGCGAGGTCGTAGTAGTACTTCACCTGGACCCACGCGCGGACGTAGGTGCAGACGTACGCGGTCCGGGACGGGACCCAGGTGGAGGGGTCCTGGTCGCCCTTGGACTGGTTGACGTTGTCCGTGACGGCGAGGAGCTGCGGGCGCGTGACGTCGTTGGCGAAGGCCTGGCGCTGGGCGGTGGTCCACCTGCTCGCGCCGGAGTCCCAGGCCTCGGCCAGCGGCACCAGGTGGTCGATGTCAACGTCGGAGGCGGCGGTCCAGGTCGCGCCGTCGTAGGGGGAGTACCAGCTGCCGCTGGTGGCGGCGCAGGCGGAGTCGGTGACGACGTTCGATCCGTCCCGCTTGAGGATGTACTCGCGGGTGTCGCACGTCCCGGAGATGGTGATCCAGGTCGGGAACAGGTCCCGGCTGTAGCCGGTGCGGCTCTCGGTCGCCACGGTGAGCGAGGCGAGGTAGGTGCGCGCGGTGGCGGCGCTGACCGGGGTGGGGAGGGCGGCGGAGGCGGTCGGGCCGTTGAAGAGGGCGGCGGAGGCTATGAGTCCGGTAAGAGTCGCGAGTATGCTGAGCCGTCGACGCGCGTAGAACTTCGGCATGCGAACTCCCTGGTGGAGTGGGGGTGTTGGAGGGGAGGCAGGGGAATACTCACGCTGCTCTGTTGCCGGAAGGTGAGTGTCCGGTAAGAAGTTAATGATGCGTGCATGACATCACAAGGTTCACGGTCGAACTTTCTCTCGCGTACGATGGACGGCGCAGAAGGGGAGTAGCTCTTCGCCGGACCGTCGACATACTGCTCAGCTCGTCTGAGCCGGCGCCCGGAGGCGGGTCCACGCGGACCTCGCCAGCGAGACCTTCGGCCAGCAGTGCACGCCCGTGTCGTACGGCGGGCGTCGAGTGTGCTGCCGTGCCGAGGTGTCGTTCCCGAAGACGGATCACTCTCGGCGGGGCGGCCCGACCGATTGAGGACCTCTTGATCAGCATCACCGTCACGGCGCTCGTCTTCGGCGTCGTCTTCCTCGCGGAGCTCCCGGACAAGACCGCGCTCGCCGGACTCGTGCTGGGCACGCGCTACCGCGCCTCGTACGTCTTCGCCGGCGTCGCCGCCGCCTTCGCCCTGCACGTCGTCCTGGCCGTCGCGGCCGGCAGCGTGCTCACGCTGTTGCCGCAGCGGCTCGTGCACGCGCTGACGGGCGTGCTGTTCCTGGCCGGCGCCGCGGTGCTGCTGCTGAGGAAGGGCGACGGCGAGGAGGAGATCCGCAAGCCGGAGGACCAGTCCTTCTGGAAGGTCGCGGGCGCCGGGTTCATGCTCATCCTGGTCGCCGAGTTCGGTGACCTCACCCAGATCATGACGGCGAATCTCGCGGCCCGTTACAACGACCCGATCTCCGTCGGGCTGGGCGCGGTGCTGGCGCTGTGGGCGGTGGCCGGACTGGGCATCGTCGGCGGAAAGGCGCTGATGAGGCGGGTGCCGCTGGCCCTGATCACCAAGATCGCGGCGCTGCTGATGCTGGGGCTCGGCGTGTGGGGCCTGTGGGAGGCGGTGGCGGGCTGACGCGGCCGGCCCGGCTGAACGCCGGATGAACTCTGCGCCGAGCGGTGGCGGATACCGGAACGGTTTTGTACCGTGGAGGAACAAAGTGGCTCCCGCCCGCTCTCCCTGACCGGCGGGCGGGGCCGCCTTGTCCCCTCCGGGGCCGACCGACGCCCCCTCTCCGCCACGCCTTGGAGCTGCCGATGACGGTCACCACCGTGCCCACCGTCCTCACCGCCCGCGCCCTCCTGCTCGACATGGACGGCACCCTCGTGAACTCCGACGCCGTCGTCGAGCGCATCTGGCGGCGCTGGGCCGAGCGGCACGGGCTGGACGGCGACGAGGTGATGAAGGTGGCGCACGGACGGCAGGGGCACGCGACCATGGCGCTGCTGCTCCCGGACCGGCCGGTGGAGCAGAACCTCGCGGACAACGCGCGGATGCTCGCGGAGGAGACCGCCGACGTGGACGGGGTCGTGCCGATCGCCGGGGCGGGGGCCTTCCTCGCGTCCCTGCGCGGGCTCCCGCACGCGCTGGTGACCTCGGCGGACATCGCCCTGGCGACGGCCCGGATGACCGCGGCGGGGCTCGAACCGCCCGAGGTGCGCGTCACGGCCGAGTGCGTGGGCGCCAGCAAGCCGGACCCCGAGGGCTTCCTGAAGGGGGCCGCCGAACTCGGCGTGGAACCGGCGGACTGTGTCGTGTTCGAGGACTCGGCGGCCGGCATCGCCGCGGGCCGGGCCGCGGGCATGGGCGTGGTCGGAGTGGGGCCGCGGGCCGACGTCCACGACCCGGACGTCGTCGTCCGGGACCTCACCCAGATACGGGTGGAAGCGACGGCCGACGGCGAGATCCGTCTCTACGTGGGCTAGAACTCCCCGCACCCGTGCGCCGGGCCCCTCACGGCTTGGTCGTCTCCGACTCCAGACGTGACCGGGTCAGCAGGTCGTACACCCCGTACTCCGGCACCTTGAGCCCACGCGCCTGCTGGTATCGGGTCACCGCGTCCTGGACGCCCTCGTCGTAGAGGCCCCCGGGCGTGCGGGTGTAGAAGCCCGCCTGGGTGAGGCGCAGTTCGAGTTCGGTGACCTCGGGGCCCGCCGAGCCGCGGCGCAGGACCGCGGGCGGAGCCTGGGGCTTGGGCTGGGCGTGGGGCAAGCCGACCGTGCCGGTGGCCGTGATCGTGGGCGGAGTGCTCGCCGGCTTCGGCGAACCCGACGGGGAGGGCGAGGAACTCGCCGTCGCGGACGGTGTCGGTGAGGGGGACAGGGAAGCGCCGGCCGGAGGCAGCGGCGCGGCGGACGGCCGTACCGGAACCGCCGCCCGGCCCGACGGCTTCGTGGGTGCCGGGCTCGTCGAGGCCTCGGGCACTCTCGCCCGTACGCCGTCCGGCAGCGCGCTCTCCCGCGAGGGCGGCTCGTAGGAGAACACCCCGCTCGCCAGCCCCGCCGCGGCCACCACGGCGACCACCGCCCCGACCGTGCCCAGCAGCACGGTACGGCGACGACCGCGCGGCCTGCGGGTGTCGTCCCCCGGGGCCTGCCCCCGTCGCCCCTCCTCGAACAGCCGCAGGTCCTGAGTGCTGGGCCCGTCCCCGGGAGGAACCGGCGGCGCGGACGTCACGCCCACGCCCTCATCAGGCCCCTCGGGATGGATCGCCCGTAACGGCATCGTCGCGTCGGCCTCCTGGCCGGTGCCGGGCCCCTCCAGCTCCACGTACGGCCGTATGCGCAGCGGATCGAAGTCCTCCGCCGCGGCCGCCTCCGCCGTGCGGGTCTCGCGCAGGGCCTCGGACACGCGTCGGGCGCAGAGACAGGACGGCGTGTTGTCGGGGTCTCTCGGCGCACCGCACTCCGGGCACCGCCGACCCTCCGGGTCTGTCACGCGTTCGTCCCTCCCTCCACGCTGCTCTCTCGCTCCCCTCGCATGCTCCAAGGATTATGCAGATCTTCTCCACCCCTTCTCCCGCAAGCCCCCGGAATCCTGGCTTCCGGAGGACTCGACAGGCCATATCCGGTCACTCCCAGCAGGATGGGAAAACGCGGCGGACACGCCACGGAATGACTTGACCCTGGGAGGCCCTCATGGCAGGGGACGCGCCCGCAGTGACCGGGCACCTACGCGAGGCACGCGACCCGCACGTACCGGGGAACGTCCTCGTCTCCATCGGTGCCCTGCTGCTCGGGATGCTGCTCGCGGCGCTCGACCAGACCATCGTGTCGACCGCGCTGCCGACGATCGTCAGCGATCTCGGCGGCCTCGAACACCTCTCGTGGGTCGTCACCGCGTACCTGCTGGCCTCGACCGCCGCGACTCCGCTGTGGGGCAAGCTCGGCGACCAGTACGGGCGCAAACGCCTCTTCCAGACCGCGATCGTGATCTTCCTGGTCGGCTCCGCGCTGTGCGGCATGGCGCAGAACATGCCCCAGCTCATCGCCTTCCGGGCGGTGCAGGGACTGGGCGGCGGCGGGCTGATGGTGCTGTCGATGGCGATCGTCGGGGACATCGTCCCGCCCCGGGAACGCGGCCGGTACCAGGGGCTGTTCGGTGCCGTGTTCGGGGCGACCAGTGTGCTCGGCCCGCTGCTCGGCGGGCTGTTCACCCAACACCTCAGCTGGCGTTGGGTGTTCTACGTCAACCTTCCCGTCGGTGTCGTCGCACTCGGCGTGATCGCGACCGTGCTGCGCATCCCCCGCAAGCACACCCGGCACGTCATCGACTACCTCGGCACCCTCCTCATCGCCTCCGTCGCCACCTGCCTGGTGCTGGTGGCGTCCCTCGGCGGCACCACCTGGAGCTGGAGCTCGCCGCAGATCATCGGCCTCGCCGTGCTGGGCGTCGTCCTCGCCGTCGCCTTCGTCCAGGTGGAGCGGCGGGCCGCCGAACCCGTCCTGCCGCTCAAGCTGTTCCGCGTCCGCACCTTCACCCTCTCCGCCGTCATCAGCTTCATCGTCGGCTTCGCGATGTTCGGCGCGATGACCTATCTGCCGACCTTCCTCCAGGTCGTCAAGGGCGTCACCCCCACCCTCTCCGGCGTGCACATGCTGCCCATGGTGTTCGGCCTGCTGCTGTCGTCCACCTTCTCCGGACAGATCGTCAGCCGCACCGGTCGCTGGAAGGTGTTCCCGATCGCCGGCACCGCCGTCACCACGATCGGCCTCCTGCTGCTCCACCGACTCGACGAGCACAGCTCCACCGCCGTGATGAGCCTGTACTTCTTCGTCTTCGGCCTGGGCCTCGGCCTCGTCATGCAGGTGCTGGTGCTCATCGTGCAGAACGCGGTCTCCTACGAGGACCTCGGCGTCGCCACCTCCGGCGCGACCTTCTTCCGCTCCATCGGCGCGTCCTTCGGCGTGGCGATCTTCGGTACGGTCTTCGCCGGCCGTCTCTCCAGCAAGCTCGCGGACGCCCTCCAGGGCGTGCGGCTGCCCGCCGGCGTCTCCCCGGACGCGCTCAAGTCCGACCCGCGCGGCATCGGTTCGCTCCCGCCGGCCCTGCGCGGCCCCGCCGTGCACGCGTACGCCTCCTCCATCACGGACGTCTTCCTGTACGCGGCCCCCGTCGCCGTCCTCGGCTTCCTGCTGGCCTGGTTCCTCAAGGAGGACAGGCTGCGCGCCTCGGTCACCGCGCCCGACGTCACGGAGACACTGGCCAGCAACCCGGTCGAACGCTCCTCCTACGACGAGGTGTGCCGCGCGCTGTCCGTGCTCGGCACCCGGGAGGGCCGGCGCGAGATCTACCGGAAGATCACCGAGCGGGCGGGTTACGACCTGCTGCCGGGCGCGAGCTGGCTGCTGCTGCGGATCAGGCGGTACGGCTGGGTGGAGCCGGCCGTCCTCGCCACGCGCAGCCCCGTGCCGCTGGAGGTCATCCTCGAAGCCGCCCGCCAGGTCGAGGAGCGGCACCTGGCCGTCCGCGAGGGCCTCGACCTCGTCCTCACCGACACCGGCCGTGAGGTCGCCGACCGCCTCGCCCGGGCCCGGGAGGACTCCCTCGCCGAGCTCCTGGGCGACTGGTGGGGCCCCGACCGCCCGACCGACCTCGTCCAACTGGTCCACGAACTGAACGCAGAACTCTGCGGCTCCGAACGCGAACAGCCCCACAAGGGACGGACGAGCGAGATCGGCTGACCAGGTCGCCGTTCACCACGTCCAGCCGTGGCCGCCGCTGTTGTGGAACAGGGCCAGGACGCCGGTGGCGACGATGAGGTACCGGGTGAGGGGGCCCTGGCGGACCAGGGCGGCCAGGGCCCAGGCGAGGGCCAGGTACCAGGGCATCGACCACGGCGCGGTGAGGACCCAGGCGAAGACGAGCACGAAGGGGACGGCGACCACCGCCGGGCTCCCGGCCGGGACACGGCGGTACAGCAGCCACGCGACGGCGAACATCAGGACGGGCCAGAGGAGTCCGGAGACGGTGGCGGCCGCGTGCGGGCCCAGGTATCTGGTGCCGAAGTACGTGAACACCGCCCACAGCGAAGGTGAGGAGACCATCTGCGAGGCACCCGTGAGGGGAGCGAGGGCATGGACGCCGTAGACGCCGTAGAGGGCGACCAGAGTCAGCACGGCGGCGACCGCCTGCCGGGCGACCGATCGCCAGGCGCCGGAAAGCAGCAGCGGCCAGGCCAGACCGACGCCGAGCAGAGCGGCACTGATCTTGACGGCACAGGCCAGGCCGACCAGCCCTCCGACGATCAGATCGTTGTACGGTCCCACGGTTTTGCGAGCGAAGTGCACCGCGCACACGGCCAGGCAGGCGACCAGGGTGTCCAGATGCCCGCCCGCGACCAGCACGCCGATCAGCAGCGGGTTGGCGCTCCACAGCAGGGCGGCGCGGACCGGGTCGTCGGCGGTGCGGATCAGCAGGCAGCCGGTGCCGAGGAAGACGGCCGCGTTCGCCAGCATCAGCGCCCAGATCGTCAGCCAGGGCAGGTCCCCGCCGACGTACGCCGCGCCCGCCTGCCACCAGGTCGCCACCGGCCCGTACACGGACGGTGTCTGCCGCCACGCGTCGCTCACCAGATGCGCGTAGGCGCCGCCCAGACCGGCCGGCGTGGTCACGTACGGGTCGCCGCCGAGCGCGGCGATCCGACCGTACGCGGCGTAGCTGGCCGTGTCGGAGGAGCCGACGGGGGTGAGGTTGGCGACGACGACCACCGCGACCGCACCGGCGCCGAACAGGGCCCGCGCTCTCGGTCTCCAGCCCCGTTCATGGGCGTGCAGCAGGGCCAGTGTGCCCAGGCCGGACAGTACGACGGCGGTGTAGGTGAGGGCCGCGGAGACGGTGCCCGACATGGCGGGCAGGCGAAGCCAGCTGATCGGCGCCCGCAACGTGTTGTGGTTCGGGGCGCTCGCTCCGACCAGCGCGAACAGCGCGATACCGGCCACGGACGTCCAGATGGCGGCATCGGGCCGACGCCGGTCCGCGACCCCCGGCGCCGAAGGCCGAACCGAGCGGATACGAGGCGCGAAGGGCAGAGCCCACTGAGTGTTGTCGGTCGTCACGCGTCAATCACCGAGTCACCCTCGAGTCGTGTCCACTGCGTCCCAGCGCGCTGTCCGACCAATCACTGCCGTACCGAACGTAGCGCGGCCGATCTTCGGGTGTCCACGTCGTGGAAGTGAACAAACCGTATGAGAACCACTGCGGACAGAACCGGGCCGGTCCGCAGGAACGTCTTCCCACCGGAAGCATCCACACACAAGGGAGCCGCTGAACGGGAGGTGGGGACGTGTCGACACGAGACACCTGGTACCGGTGGGCCCTCGGGCTGTGGGCGCTGGTCTGGCTGCTCGTGTACATGCCGGGCGGCGGCTACTCCTGGCACTACTTCGCCCACGGCAGTGCGCTGCTGTTCGACGGTTCCGGCGCGAGCCCGGCGGGCGGCCTGCACCTCTACGCGAACTATCCGAGCCTCCAGATCGGTCCGGTCGCCTTCCTCGTCGCCCAGGCGCTGCGCTCGATCGGCCCGGACAACGGGATGGTGGCGGGCCAGCTGGCGATGACCGCCGTCGGCCTGCTGGTGCTGCACACCCTGGAGCGCTGCGCGGTGCTCGCGCGCCCGGACCTGCTGCGCCGGCCGACCGCCCTGCGGCGGACCGTGCTCCTCGGCGGCGGCCTGTTCCTCGTCGTCTGGGAGTCGCTGTCCGTGCACTACGGCCATCTCGACGACGTGCTGGCGCTGCTCTTCGCCGTACTCGCGGTCCGGGCCCTGATCGCGGACAGCCCGGCGCTGGCGGGGCTCTGCCTGGGCCTGGCCGCCGACTCCAAGCCCTGGGCGCTGGCCTTCCTGCCGCTGGTCCTGGCCGTGCCCCGGCTGCGGCGGCGGCACGTCGCCGTCTACGCGGCCGCCACCGTCCTGCTCGCCTGGCTGCCCTTCGCGATCGCCGACCCGGGCACGCTCACCGCCGCGCAGTACGCCATCGTCAACGAACCCTCCTCCGCCCTGCGCGCGCTCGGCGTCACCTCGGCCGGGACACCCTCGTGGGACCGCACGGCGCAGCTCGTCCTGGGCTGCGGCCTGGGCGTGCTCGCGGTCGTGCGACGCCGCTGGCCGGCGGTGCTGTTGCTGGGGGTCGCGGCCCGGATCGCGCTGGACCCGGGCGTCTACGACTACTACACCGCCGGCCTGCTCGTCGGCGCGCTGTGCTGGGAGTTCCTGGGGCTGCGGCACCCCGTCCCCGTGTGGTCCCTGGCCGCCTTCACGGGCCTGCATCTGGCGCCCGGCCTGATCGGCGACGCGTCCCAGCTCGGAACCCTGCGGCTGTGGACCGTGCTGCTGCTCACGGCCGGCGTCCTTCTCCTCCCGCAGCGCTGGTGCGCGCAGGAGGGACTTCCCGGGTCCGCCACCGACACGATCACCGATCCGGCGAGGGTCATCGGCGACGTCCATCGGCTCCCGAAGCGGTTCGAGACGGTGTCGGCCGGGCGGTCCGACTGATCGGGTAGCCGGAAAGCAAGCCCATCGCCGCGACGCCGCGGAGATCCGTCAGAAGAGCCCTGGAGCCGCTCGGGCGCCGCCCGGCCCGGCCTCACAGCATCACTCGGCGGGCGGCGAAGCCACCTTGCGCAACCTGATGTGCGTGACCTCGGGGGAGTCGAGGACCTGCGTCTTGCGCCACTCGATGTGCTGGTCGCCGAGGTTGTCGAACAGGCGGCGGCCGCCGCACGCGAGCACCGGGACGATGTGCAGCAGCAGCTCGTCCAGCCACCCCGCGCGGATGAACTGCTGCGCCAGGTCCGCGCCGCCCGCCAGCGAGACGTCCTTGTCGCCGGCCGCCGCGCGGGCCAGTTCCAGCGCCCGCTCCGGCCCCTCGGTGACGAAGTGGAAGGTCGTGCCCGTACGCACCAGCGGCTCGCGGGGGTGGTGGGTGACGACGTACACCGGCGTGTGGAAGGGCGGCTCCTCGCCCCACGGGTCCTCGCCGGTGATGAACATGCCGTGCCCCATCACCACCGCCCCCGGCCGCTGGACGTGCTCGGCGAGCAGGTCGTCGTCGGGGCCCGTCGCCCCGCCCCGCATGCCCTGCATCCTGCGGAAGGAGCGCAGCCCGAACACCCATGAGTGCATCCGCTCCCCGCCGATGCCCAGCGGGTGCTCCCGCCCCGACTCGGGGCCCGCGATGTACCCGTCCAGCGACATCGCCAGCCGCGCGATGACCTCACCCATGATCAGAACCTCCTCGGATCCGGCGCCCCAGTGGCACCCTCACCCTCGGCGTCGATCGGGAGGCGGCCCATTCGACACGCCGGTCCCACGGATCCGGGTCCCGTTTGAGCGGGGGTTCGCGGGCAACCCGGACGAAGAACCGGCCCGAGGGGCCGACACACCGGAAGGCACCCATGTCCACTGGCTTGATCATTGCTCTCATCGTGATCGTGGCGGCCGTGGTCGTTGTCGCGGCCGTCCTGACCTCGCGAGCCCGGGGCGCGCACGGCGGCCGGAACCTGAAGCGGCGCTTCGGGCCCGAGTACGACCGGACGCTGGCCCGGCACGACGGGGACGCCCAGGCGGCCGAGCGTGAGCTCGCCGAGCGCGTGGAGCGGCACGGCTCACTGCGCGAGCGGGCGCTGGAACCGGCGCAGCGCGAGCAGTTCGAGGCGCGCTGGACGGCCGCGCAGGAGCGGTTCGTCGACTCGCCGCGGGAGGCGGTGGCCGAGGCGGACCGCCTGCTGTCGGAGCTGGCCGCCGTGCGCGGCTTCCCGGCCGGCGGGTACGAGGAGCAGCTCGAGGCGATCTCCGTGCACCACGGCCACCACGTCCACGGCTACCGGCACGTCCACAGCGTGGCCCGCGTCGGCGCGGGCGGGCGCGACGGCGACCGGGCCGACACCGAGGAACTGCGCGAGGCCATGGTCGAGGCCCGCGCCCTGTTCGAGGACCTGACCTCGCCCATCCACCACGCCGACGACAGGTCCACGACCCCGGCGAGCACCCGGGCGAGCGGGCGGAGCCATCTCCCGTTCGCTCTCAACCGACGGCACGTGAAGGGCAGTTGATCGACATGACCGACGCAACGACCGGCCCCGGAACGGGCGCGGCGCACACCGCGGACGGCGACGGTACCAGGCGGTCGACGGTGACCCCGACCACGCCCAACCGCGAGACGGGCCCGGACCGGGAGAGCCCGGTGGGCGGCGGCGACAGCGGTCACGGCCGGACGGTCCCCCCGTTCCCGACCCCGGACGAGGCCCGCTCCGAGTCCCCCGGCACCGCGGACACCCCTCGCGTCACCGACACCACCGACCTCGAGGGCACCGGCGCCGCAGGTACCACGAACACCAAAACCACTGACCGCACCGCGGGCGGGGGCTCCACCACCCAACTCCTCGCCCACGAGGAGAGCGACAAGCTGGAACTGAGGCTGCGGCAGGCCGTCTCCGGGTTCGTCGACGAACCCCGGGACGCCGTGCGGGAGGCCGACCAGGTGGTCGAGGAGATCGCCGGGCGGTTCGCGGAAGCCGTGACCCGGCGCCGGCGGACCCTGCGGATGTCCTGGCAGGACGGCGACGAGGGCAGGACCAAGGGCACGCAGCCCGACACCGAGCAGCTCCGGCTCGCCCTGCGCGACTACCGCGAACTCGCCGAGCGCCTGCTACACGGCTGACGCCTCCGACTCTCCGGCCGCCGTCCGGCGCCTGTGCCACTCGCGTACGACCTCTTCGACGTCGTACGGCTTCATCCCGAGTGGGGGCCCGGGCGGCGGCTTGAACATCATGTCGCGGATCTTGACGTTGACATCCGTGACGATCTCGCGTGCGAGGCGCTCCGAGGGGGCGGCGTACGCGGCCGCGAGGGCGTCCTCGGCCTCCTTGCGCAGGGCGAGCGTCGGCGGCAGCACGGAAAGGCCCTCGCGGGCCATCTTCTGCTTGATCCACCACAGTTCGTCGTACGAGGTGTCGGTTCCGGCGGGCAACGGCTTGCCCGCACCGGCGAGTTGGGCGAACTCTCCGCGCCTCTCGGCCTCACGGATCTGTTTGTCGACCCAGGACTCGAACGGGACGCCCGGTGGCTTTCGCTCGGTCATGACTCCATTGTGCCGGACGCGACCTGGCCGGGCGATTTATCATGCGCCCGCTGTGTAAGGACACTTCACGAGGAGCGCACGTGCTCGAACTGACCATGGCCACCGTCTCCGGGGAAGAGGGGGCCACGGCGGGCATGCTGATGGCCGACGCGCCGAGCGAGCCCGGTGCCGTGCTGCGGGTGGGCCGGGACAAGTCCGTGTGCCGCCTGGCCACGCCGGACGACTGGCTGTTCGTCTCCCGTGTGCACCTGGAGTTCCTGTGCGGCCCCGAGGGCACCTGGCAGGTGACGTGGCTGCGCGGCTCGCAGCCCGACCCGTCGTCCGAAGTCCGCCTGGTCGTCGGCGAGTACGCGCAGCCCCTGGAGTACGGCGGCACGGTCGCGCTGCCCCGGGGCGGCAACGGCGAGATCGTCATCCGCGACCGCACCGCGCCCCGCAGCGTGAATGTCGGCTTCTACCACGAGTTCTAGGGGCTACAGCACCCGCGCCAGCGCGAACCCGTCGTAGCCCTTGGCGCCCACCGTCTGGATGGCCGTACCGGTCAACCTCGGGTGTGTGCCGATGAGTTCGATGGCGGCGCGGGTGCCGACGACGTCCGGGGAGGTGCTGTCCGCGTCGGCGACCCGGCCCTGCCGTACGACGTTGTCCACCACGATCAGGCTGCCGGCGCGGGTGAGCCTGAGCGCCCACTCCACGTAGTGCGGGTTGTTGACCTTGTCGGCGTCGATGAAGACCAGGTCGAAGGGGGGCGGGTTCTCGTCGGCGAGCTTGGGCAGCGACTCCAGGGCGGGGCCGACGCGCACCTCGACGAGGCGGTCGAGGCCGGCGCGCGCGATGTTGCGGGTGGCGACCTCGGCGTGCCGGGAGCTGTACTCGAGGGAGATCAGCCTGCCGTCCTCGGGGAGGGCGCGGGCCAGCCAGATGGTGCTGTAGCCGCCGAGGGTGCCGATCTCCAGGATGGTGCGGGCGCCCTGGATCTGGGCGAGGAGCTGCAGGAACCGGCCCTGGGGCGCGCTGACGGCGATGTGCGGGAGGCCGGCCGCCTCGCTGTCGCGCAGGGCCGCCTCCAGTGCCTCGTCGTTCGGCGAGAGCTGGGCGGAGAAGTAGTCGTCAACGGCGTCCCAGAGCTGCGACTCGCTCATTCACCTGTGCCTTTCAAACGGTCGGCCGATTTCCTACGCGAACAGCCTCGCACGGCGGACCGCCCCTGGCGCCCCAAAGGGGCGCGGGGACCTGCGCGACCAGCCACAGCGGACCCGCAGACGACCGACGGCCCATCCCGGCACTCCCCGCGGAGCGATCAGCGCTCAACCGACGGTGGGGACCCCGGCAGCGGCCGCCCCGCCGACTCGGACATGAACCACACCGCCGTGCCGCCGATCACGGCCGCCGCCATCATGTAGTACGCGGGCATCATCATGTTGCCGGTCGCGCCGATCAGGGCCGTGACGACCAGCGGGGTCGTGCCGCCGAACAGGGACACCGACACGTTGAAGCCGATCGACAGGGAGCCGTAGCGCACCCGGGTCGGGAAGAGGGCCGGCAGGGCGGACGGCATCGCGGCGGTGAAGCAGACCAGCAGCAGGCCCAGCGCGCCCATGCCGAGCGCGACCGCCGCGAGGCTGCCCTGACGGATCAGGAGCACGGCCGGGACGGACAGGAACAGGAAGCCCGCGCAGCCCGCCGCGATCACCGGACGGCGCCCGACGCGGTCCGTCAGCGCGCCCGCGAACGGCTGCACCACCATCATCAGCACCATCACCGCGAGCACCACGAGCAGGCCGTGCGTCTCGTCGTAGTGCAGCTCGCTGGTCAGGTAGCTCGGCATGTAGGACAGCAGCATGTAGTCGGTGACGTTGAAGACCAGGACCAGGCCGACGCAGAGCAGCAGCGCCTTCCACTGGCCGGTGACCATCTCGCGCAGCGGCACCTTCGGGCGGCCGGCCTCGGCCCTCTCGACCTCGGCGGCGAAGGCGGGAGTCTCCTCCAGGCGCAGGCGCAGATACAGGCCGACGAGCCCCATCGGGCCCGCGATCAGGAACGGGACGCGCCAGCCCCAGGTCACCAGGTCGTGGGAGGACAGCAGCGCCGTCATCAGCGTCACCAGGCCCGCACCGCCGACGTAACCGGCCAGCGTGCCGAATTCCAGCCAACTCCCGAGGAAGCCGCGCCGCTTGTCCGGCGCGTACTCGGCGATGAAGGTGGACGCGCCCGCGTACTCGCCGCCGGTCGAGAAGCCCTGCACCAGGCGGGCCAGCAGGAGCAGCAGCGGAGCGCCGACGCCGATCGTCGCGTACGACGGGATCAGGCCGATCGAGAAGGTGCCCGCCGCCATCATGATCATGGTCACGGCGAGGACCTTCTGCCGGCCGATCCGGTCTCCGAGCGGTCCGAAGACGGCACCACCGACCGGGCGGACCAGGAAGGCCGCGGCGAAGGCGCCGAAGGTGGACAGCAGCTGGACGGTGGGGTTGCCGGAGGGGAAGAAGACCTTGCCCAGCGTCACGGCGATGTAGCTGTAGACGCCGAAGTCGAACCACTCCATCGCGTTGCCCACCGCAGCGGCCTTCACGGCACGGCGGACCAGGGCGGGATCGGTGGCGGTGACCTCGTGGGCGGGGGAGGGGGTCGGGGACGGAAGCGGACTGTGGGGGGACTTGGTAAGCAGGGACATAGCAAATCGACCATAGGGTCCCTTGTCGCCCTCACGTGCCGTGGGCAAGTGGTTGCACAGTGCACCAAAACGGCGCCTGTCCAGGCCCGTACGCCCGCCCTCGCGCGCCCTCCACGACGTGCGTCTGTGATCCTTCTCGCGCCCCTCGCGGGCAACCGCACACCCTGCGGACTATCGTCATCAAGACAAAAGGCGGCCGGACGACAGGTGAAGCAGGGGTAGCCTGCGTCTCCTCTCAGGGGGGTCACAGAGACGATGGGGCGGGAGGCCTACGGGGCGTGGCGAACGTGGAGCATGGCGGACGACCGGCAGAAGCGTTCGGTACGACGGCCGTCGGAGCCGTCAGGGGACGGCTGCGCGTCGCCCGTCTGGGCCTGTGGCTCATCGCCGCGGTCCTCGCCGTCCGGCAGGTGGCCGTCGTCCTCGGCACCCCCAGGGGTGAGCGGCTGACGGACCTGGAGACCTGGGTGGGCCCGAACGGCGTCCTGCACGTCAAGGGCTCGCTGTACGACTCCACGCGGTTCACCGGCACCCCGTTCGGCGGCCTGGTCCTCAAGCCGCTCACCAACGCGGCCGAGCAGGCGCTCGGCTGGGGCTGGACCTTCGGCACGCTGCTGCTCGTGGTCGCCCTCGGCCTGGTCGCCGCCCGCGCCCTGCCGCACCCGGTGAGCCGCCGTACCGCCCAGCTCGCCGCGCCCGTCGCGATCAGTCTGCTGATGCTGTCGCTGCCCGTGCGCAACGCCCTCTGGCTCGGCCAGATCAGCATCCTGCCGGTCCTGCTCGTCCTGGTCGGCTGCTTCGTCGTCCGCGGTGAGCGCGCCAGCGGTGCGCTGATCGGCGTCGCCGCCGCCCTGCAGCCGACGGTGCTGCTCTTCGCCCCGCTGCTGTGGTTCACCGGCCGGCGCCGGGCCGCCGTCTGGACCGGCGGCACGTTCGCCGCGAGCACCGCGCTGGCCTGGGCGACGATGCCGCACGACTCGTACACCTACTGGGTCCACCACATGGCAGGCGCCGGCCTGGGCGGCAAGGCGGACGCCCTCGCCAACCAGTCCCTGCACGGCGCGCTGCTGCGCCTCGACCTCACCGGTCCGCTGGAGATCGGCGTCTTCTTCGCCCTCGGCACCGCCGTCGCCGTCCTCGGCCTCCGCCGCGCCGTCCGCTACGCCCGCGACGGCCAACTGCTGCTCGCCGTCGCCGTCACCGGTTGCGCCGCGGTCGCCGTGTCCCCGACCACCTGGCAGCACCAGTTGCTGTGGGTGCTGCTCGCGGTGGCCGGCCGGGTCGGCAAGCGGGCCTCGGACCGCTACGTCTGGCCGGTCGCCGTCATCCTGGTGATGACGCTGCCCGCGAAGATGATGCTGCCGAACGTGGACGCGATGGACCCCCTGCGCGACAACGTCGTCCTGCTCGCCGCCCTGGCCGCCGCGACCCTCGTCCCGTTCCTGTCGCGCACCTCGCCGTACTACCGGGCGCCGACCCCGACCGAGTACGCCGCCCCGGTCCCGGCCCGCTTCCGGCGCGTACCGCTGGTGCCGTACCTGCGCCGGGTGCTGACCCGTCCGAACCTCCTGCTCGAACTGCTGCTGATCCGGGTCACCTACGCCTTCTACTCGAAGATCAGGCTCGCGGCGAGCGGTGACAGCAGCCTCGACGGGCGGGCGCGGGCCGAGGCGCACGGGCACCAGATCCTCGGCATCGAGCGGTTCCTGCACATCGACATCGAGTACGCCGTCAACCACGCGGTGGACAGGACCGACTGGCTGCGCGGCTTCCTCAGCTTCTACTACGAGTCGTTCCACTTCGTGCTGCCGCTGACCGTCCTCGCCGTCCTGTACTGGCGCCGACCGGTGGACTACCGCTGGGCCCGCTCGTCCCTCGGCTTCGCCACCCTGCTCGCCCTGATCGGCTTCTGGCTCTACCCGCTGGCCCCGCCGCGCCTCCTCCCCGGCCTGGGCATCATCGACACCGTGCACGGCGTGCAGGACTTCTCCAAGCCGGACTACGGCGCCCTGACCGCCCTGACCAATCAGTACGCGGCGATGCCCTCGCTGCACTTCGGGTGGTCGCTGTGGTGCGGGCTGGTGATAGCGGTCATCGCACCGGCGTGGTGGATGAAGGCGCTCGGGATGCTGCACCCGCTCTTCACCGTCTCCGCGATCGTGGCCACCGGCAACCACTGGGTCCTGGACGCCGTGGGCGGCGCGGCGGTCGTCGGCGCCGGGTTCGCGCTGACGTACCTGCTGCAGGGCCCGCGGGCGAGGTTCGCGAAGGCTCCGGCCGTGACCGAGAGTCCCACGACGGCGAAGGAACCGGCACCGAGCTGACCCGCCGCGGCCCTCGGGGGAGGCAGGAACGGGGCGTAGGGGGGATGTTCCTGCCTCCCTCGGGAACCGCGGGACGGGCCGGCGGCTCCGGGAGGCCGCCGGCCCGAGATCTTCAGCCCCCCGCGGCGGTCGTCAACCCGCCCGCACCTGAAGGTGCTTGACGCCGTTGATCCACGAGGAGCGCAGCCGGTCCGGGTCCTCGACCAGGGTCAGGTCCGGCAGGGCCTCGGCGACGGCGTTGAAGATCAGGTCGATCTCCAGGACCGCCAGCGACTTGCCGAGGCAGTAGTGCGGGCCTCCGCCGCCGAAGCCGAGGTGCGGGTTGGGGTCGCGCAGGATGTCGAAGGTGTCGGGGTCGGTGAAGACCTCGGGGTCGTGGTTGGCGGCCGCGTAGAAGATGCCGATCCGGTCGCCCTTCCTGATCTGCTTGCCGCCGAGTTCCATGTCCTGGGTGGCGGTGCGCTGGAAGGCGTTGACCGGGGTCGCCCACCGCACGATCTCCTCGGCCGCCGTGTGGGGCCGCTCCCTCTTGTACAGCTCCCACGCCTCGGGGTGGGTGAGGAAGGCGTGCATACCGTGGGTGATGGCGTTGCGGGTGGTCTCGTTGCCGGCGACGGACAGCATCAGCACGAAGAAGCCGAACTCGTCCGAGTTCAGGTTCCCCTCGTCCTCCGCCGCCACCAGTTTGGTCACGATGTCCTTCGCCGGGCACTGCTTGCGTTCCGCGGCCATGTTCATGGCGTAGGCGATCAGCTCGGCGGCCGACTGGGCGCCGATCTCCTCGGTGATGGCGTACTCCGGGTCGTCGTACGCGATCATCTTGTTGGACCAGTCGAAGATCTTCGCCCGGTCGTCCTGCGGGATGCCGATGAGCTCGGCGATGGCCTGCAGGGGCAGTTCGCAGGCGACGTCGGTGACGAAGTCGAAGGGCCCGGAGCGGGCGCGGGCCTGCCCGGCGATGGCGTGGGCGCGCTCGCGCAGCCGGTCCTCCAGCGCCCGGATGGCCCGGGGCGTGAACACGCGCTGCACGATCTGGCGCACGCGCGTGTGCTCGGGCGGGTCCATGTTGAGCAGGATCAGCCGCTGGGCGTCGATCGCGTCGCGCTGCATGTTCTCGTGGAAGCGGATGATCGCCGTGTTGAGGTACGAGGAGAACAGCTCGGGGTGCGTGGAGACGTACTTGACGTCCGCGTGCCGGGTGACGGCCCAGTACCCCTCGTCCTGGAAGCCGGCCACGTTGCCCGGCTGGGGGATCCAGCGCACCGGTTCGGCCCGGCGCAGCTCGGCGAACTCCGGCAGGGGCACACGGGCGTGCAGCAGATCGGGGTCGGTGAAGTCGAACCCGTCGGGAAGAGCTGGACAGGGCATGGGACTCACTCCAGCCGGTGTTCCGTGTTCTGACGGTCCATCAGGTTTGCCGTGAAGGTAGTAACGGGTCCTACAAGAGGCAAGGGGTACGGCACGCTCAATTGCTTGCACGCCTCTTGCGGTTGCGCACACCCTGTCAGCAGACTGCTGGCAGAACTAGAACACGTACTAGTTCAGCGTGGCGGGGCCGGCCGGGACGCCCCCGCGCCGCGCGGGTACCGGAGGAGAGGATCCCCCATGGCCGCGGAACCCGTGATCGTCGAAGCCGTACGGACCCCGATCGGCAGGCGCGGCGGAGCGCTCGCCAACCTGCACCCCGCCTATCTCCTGGGCGAGACCTACCGTGAGCTCCTGGGCCGCACCGGCATCCCCGCCGACGCGGTCGAGCAGATCGTCGGCGGCACGGTGACCCACGCCGGCGAGCAGTCCATGAACCCCGCGCGCACGGCCTGGCTGACCATGGGGCTGCCGTACGAGACGGCCGCGACGACCGTCGACTGCCAGTGCGGCTCCTCGCAGCAGGCCTCGCACATGGTCGCCAACATGGTCGCGGCCGGCGTCATCGACGTCGGCATCAGCTGCGGCGTCGAGGCGATGTCGCGCGTCCCGCTGGGCTCGGGCTCCAAGCACGGCCCCGGGAAGCCGTTCCCCGACGAGTGGAACGTGGACCTCCCCAACCAGTTCGAGGCGGCGGAACGCATCGCCCGGCACCGCGGACTGACCCGCGAGAACGTCGACTCGCTCGGCCTCATCTCGCAGGAGCGGGCGGCGACCGCCTGGGCCGAGGAACGCTTCAAGAAGGAGACCTTCGCCGTCCAGGTGCCCACCACCGAGGACGAGCAGCGCGCCGGTCAGGGAATGTGGCGACTGGTCGACCGGGACGAGGGCCTGCGCGACACCTCCATGGAGGCGCTGGCGAAACT
The DNA here is from genome assembly GCF_044768275.1 of Streptomyces sp. NPDC101152. Classification (NCBI taxonomy): domain Bacteria; kingdom Bacillati; phylum Actinomycetota; class Actinomycetes; order Kitasatosporales; family Streptomycetaceae; genus Streptomyces; species Streptomyces sp. NPDC101152. The sequence continues at coordinate 22,413 of NZ_JBIWPO010000014.1, forward strand.
GAAACCGGTCATGCCGACCGCCATCCACACCGCCGGCAACTCGTCCCAGATCAGCGACGGCGCCGCGGCCGTCATGTGGGCCTCCAAGCGCATGGCGCGGGCCCTGAAGCTACGGCCCCGGGCGCGGATCGTGGCCCAGGCGCTGGTCGGCGCCGACCCGCACTTCCACCTCGACGGCCCGATCGACGCGACCCGGACGGTGCTGGGCAAGGCGGGCATGACCCTGAAGGACATCGACCTCGTCGAGATCAACGAGGCGTTCGCATCGGTGGTGTTGAGCTGGGCGCAGGTCTTCGAGCAGGACCTGGAGAAGGTCAACGTCAACGGCGGCGCGATCGCCCTCGGGCACCCGGTCGGGGCCACCGGGGCCCGCCTCATCACGACCGCCCTGCACGAACTGGAACGCACGGACAAGGAGTTCGCGCTCATCACCATGTGCGCGGGCGGCGCCCTCGCCACCGGCACGATCCTCCAAAGGCTCTAGACAGGCTGCGGAAAGGCTGTGGACAGGCGGGGGACCGGGCTGGTCGACTTGCCCGATGCTGATCAACCTGATCCTCCGCGTCCTGCCCTTCCACATCCGCGAGCCGCTGGTCATCGCCATCTGCGCGTTCTTCGCCGGCCTGGGCTTCTACTGGTTCTTCACCATAGGAGGCCTGGCCCGGGCCGGCATCGCCCTGCTGTTCCTCGCGGTCGGCGTCCTGCGCTTCTTCTTCGCCCGAAGAGAGTGGAGATCCCGCCGGGCGGCGAAGGCGGCGGCCGCCACGCCACAGACGTAGTCGTCGACGCGTTCCGGGACACCCGTAGGGCATGGAGGACATCGAGGTAAGGGAACTGCGGCCCGAGGACGAGGCGGGCGTCGCCCGGCTGTTCGCGTCCTGCGAGGACTACTTCGTCGCCGCGACCGGTGCGCCGGCGCTCCCGGCGGACGTACAGAGCCTGTACTACGCGCTCCCCGAGGGCGCCGACCTCGACCAGAAGCGGCTGCTGGTGCTGTGCCGGGGCGAGGAGGTCGTGGGCCTGGCCGACCTCGTGGACCGGCACCCGGACGCCGAGAGATTGTCGGTCGGCCTGTTCCTCATCGCCCCGAAGGCCCGCCGTACCGGACTCGGCACGGCGGTTGCGCGACGGCTGACCGAGGAGGCGGCCGGCCGGGGCATACGAACGGTGACGGCGACCTGCCCCTCGGACTGGAAGCCGGGACTGGGCTTCCTGCACGCCCTGGGCTTCGAGCTCGGCCCACCACGAGAGATGACCGGCGACACGCTGGGCAACCGCACCCGCCACCCGGCGGAAACGGGTCTGCACACGGCGCGGCTCAGCCTCGTGGGCCGCTGAGCCGCTGGTTCACTCCCCGCGGTACAGGCGATCGAGATCGACGAGAACCACTTCTCCCCGCTCGGCCGCAGCCCGGAGGTCGGCGGTGAAGCCGACGCCGCTGTAACAGGCCGGGCGGGCGTGTGTGGTGTCGATGCCCCGGGCCGCGAGGAGCCCCAGGATGCGGCGGAGGCGGTCGATGAGTTCTGTCGGCTGCCGGTGTCTCATCTTCGCCAAGGACGGCCGGCCGGACCACCGGATCCCCGTTGAGCTGACCCCTACTCCTTGCCCGACGTCACCACCGCCAGCAGTCCCGAGGCGAGGGCCGCGACCAGCAGCGGGATGCCCAGACCGTGGTGCAGCACCAGCCACGCCCCGAGGCAGGCGCCCGCCGCCATCGCGACCACGGAGGCGCTCCTGCGCGGGGAGCGCCGGCCGGTGCCACCGCCCGCGCGGGATTCGGAGGCGAGGCCGGTGAGGGTCATGGTCAGGACGGTCGTCGTCAGGTCGGCGATGCCCAGCTTGCGGACGGTGGCGTTGCGCAGGCCCATCGCGAACGCCGTCAGGGCGATCACCGCGTAGACGGTGACGGTGGCGTGCGGGGCGGCGAAGGCGACCATGGAGGAGGCGCTGACCAGCACGGCCTCGGCGGCGAGCGTGAGCCGTGCCCAGGTACGGCGCGAACCCTCCCCCCGCCACCGGGCGACCCGCCCGCCGGCCACCGCGCCGACGAGGAAGCACGCCAGCGAGGTGGCGGTGTGCGGCACGGAGAACCCGGGGGCACCGGCGGCCGCGAACCCGAGCACGACCACGTTCCCGGTCATGTTGGCGGTGAAGACATGCCCGAGCCCCAGATAACTCACGGCGTCGATCAGCCCACTGACCACGGTCAGCCCCAACAGAACGGCAACGAGCCGCACTCCCCGCGCCTCGTACTCGTCCGGATGCGGCTGTGGCTGCGGCTGCGTCGGGGTGCTCTGCTCGCTCATGAAGGCTCCGGTCGGCCGGACGGGCGGGGTGCACCCAAGTCCACCATGAGCGCGGGGGCCTTTCGGATGTCGACGCGACGCGGGCGTCCGTAGCGTCGGTGGCATGAGTGATGAGACGGGTAAAACGCAGGAGACCAGGGCCAGTTGGCGTGCCCGGCGTGGGATCGCCGGTGTGGCGGTACCGGTGCTTGCCGGGATCGCCGGCGCCCCGGTGGCGGTTGCCGGGGAGCAGCAGCAGGGGTGGCGGGGTGAGGTGGTCGCGGTTGCGCCGGTTGCCGAGCATGATGCCGGGCAGGTGCGGCGGTACATGGAGGAGCGGGGCATCGACGCCGGCCCGGTGCGGTACGGCGTGCGGGCGTACCGGCTGACGTACCGGACGGCGGACCCGTACGGGAAACCGACCACCGCGACCGGGCTGCTCACGCTCCCCACGGGTGGGGCGCACCGCCTCGGCCTCGTCTCCGACACGCACGGCACCATGGTCAAGCGCACCGACGCGCCCTCGGCGAGCGAGGACCTGAACCGGGTGCCGTCCTACCTGAACGCCGGCGCCGGACGTGCGGTCGCCGCGCCCGACTACCTGGGCCTCGGGGAGGGGCCGGGGCCGCACCCGTACATGGACACCGGGTCGGCGGTCACCGTCTCACTGGACATGCTGCGCGCCGCCCGTACGGCCGCCGCCCGGCTCGGGCGCCCGCTGACCGGCAACCTCTACGCGACCGGTTTCTCGCAGGGCGGCCAGGTGGCGATGGCGCTGGGCAAGGCCCTGGCGCAGGGCGCCGACCAGCACTTCCGCCTGAAGGCGCTCGCGCCGATCAGCGGCCCGTACGACCTGGAGGGCACCGAGATGCCCGCCCTGTTCGACGGACGGGTCAACGACACCAGCGGCGTCCTGTACATCTCGTACTGGCTGGTCGCCCAGAACCGGCTGCACCACTTCTACGGCAGCCCGCGCGAGGTCTTCCGGGAGCCGTACGCAGACCGTGTCGAGTCCCTCTTCGACGGGGAGCACGAAGAGGACGACGTGCTCGGGCAGCTGGCCCCCACGGTGAAGCAGCTGCTCACGCCGGCCGGCTACGAGCGCCTCCGGCACCCCGCCGGCGCCCTGCTCGGCGCGATGCGCGCCGCCGATGACACCTGCGCCTGGAAACCGGCCGTCCCGGTGCGGCTGTACGCCGGCGGCGCGGACACCGACGTGCCCATCGGCAACGCCCGCACATGCGCCCGCACCCTCGCAGGTCAGGGTGCGAGGGTGCGGGTCGTCGATCAGGGGGCCGTGGACCACTTCGGGTCGTTCGCGGTGTCGGCGCCCCAGGTCGTGCGGTACTTCGACGGCGTGGCGGATCAGTACCAGCCGTGAGCCTGCCAGAAGGCCCAGGCGGCGCTGGGGCTGCCGTAGCGGGAGTTCATGTACTGCAGGCCCCACTTGATCTGGGTCTGGGCGTTGGTCTTCCAGTCCGCGCCGGCGGAGGCCATCTTCGAGCCCGGCAGGGCCTGGACCAGGCCGTAGGCGCCGGAGGAGGCGTTGGTGGCGGTGACGTTCCAGCCGCTCTCGCGGGAGACGATGTTGCTGAAGGCGTTGTAGTCCGCGGCGTTCGGGATCATCTTGTGCGCGATCGACTGGGCCGCGGTGACGGAGTCGGCGGTCGCGGCGTGCGCGGGCACGGCGGTCAGCACCATGCCGGCGGTGGCGGCGGCCACGGCGGCGCCGGCGAGGGCCTTCTTCGGGGACGAGACGCGGCGGGCGATGCGGGAGACGATCACGGGGAACCTTTTCTTCGGGGACAGGAAAGTCGCGGTCATGCGTCGGCGCCGAGGCCCGGAGGCTTGTCGGCGCCGTGCGACGTCGTCCAGAGAAACAGGCTCGGAAGGTGTCTGCAATGACCCCTTTTACTAGTTGTGGTCGCATCTGGGGGGCGCGTGGCTCCTGTGGCCTGGCTCTCTAGCCGCAGGTCAGGGGGCATTTTGGCATGGACACGGCGTCCGAAATGCACTACTAAGGTGGTTCGGGGGTGATGTGGGTCATGTGGGGCGGTTCACCGCTCAACCGCCCTCGGATGTGACCGCGGTCTCGAAAAAGGACCCCGTGGAGGTAGGTTCCGGCCCATGGGGATCACGGGGAGCGGCGGCAGGCTGCTCGGGTCGGGGCGGGTCTGCGACGTGTACGAGATCGACGCGGCGTGGGTGGTGCGCCGTAACCGGGAGGGGTGGGGGGACGCCCATGCCGAGGGGGCCCTCATGGAGCACGTGCGCCGGCACGGATATCCCGCTCCCCGGGTACGGCTCGCCGACTCGACGCGCACCGAGCTGGTGATGGAGCGGCTGGCGGGGCCGACGATGCTGGCGGCGTGCCGGGCGGGGGCCATGGATGTGGAGGAGGCGGGGCGCGTCCTCGCGAGGTTGCTGCGACGGTTGCACTCCGTGCCGGGCCGGGGGACCCGTGGTCGCGTTCTGCACCTCGACCTGCATCCGGACAACGTGATGCTCACGCCGGACGGCCCGCACGTCATCGACTGGAGCAACGCGGAGGAAGGGCATCCCGGCCTCGACTGGGGCATGTCCGCGATCATCCTCGCCCAGGCCGCCGTCGGCGACGAACCGATCGCCGGTCCCGCCCGCGCGATGCTGACGGCCCTGCTCGCCGACCCCTCCGACCTCACCGAGGCAGGCCTGACGGAGGCCCGGCGCCGACGGGCCGCCCAGCCCGTCATGAGCCGTCGGGAGATTAAACTCCTCGGTGCGGCCGAGGAGTTGATCCGCTCACTCGGCGCGCGACCGGACAGCTGACGTCCCACCACGTGCCCGGGGTCCCGGGGTTCAGCGCCGGGCGATGTGCTCCTGCCGTGGGGTGGGCCCACCGAACGGCAGCCGCAGCGTCCGGGAGGCGAGCAGCCACCGTCCGTCGACCCGGCGGAATGTGTCCTCGTAGTGGCCGACCTGGACCGGGGGCCCGGCCGGCACCATGCCGCCGTCCCAGCCCTCGATCCGGTACGTCGTGAAGTACGACGTCGCTTCGGCCGTGTCCGCCGACGTCACCGTGACCCGGACGTTGGACATCACCCGACGCGAGAGCTTGTCCGGGGGCCGCGCACCGAAGTACGCCCGCAACGCCTCCCGCCCCTCAGAACGCCGCCCGTCACCTGGCGGCGGCCACTCCCACACCCCGTCCTCGGTGAACAACCCGGCGACGGAGGCGGGGTCACCGAGGTCGAGACGGTGCACGATGTCGAGTATCAGGCGCTCGCAGGCACGTTCGGCGAGAAGTCGCTCCAAGGGGTCCATGGGGATGTTGGTACCAGCGCGCGCTGACGGGACGCGACCGGATAACACATCCACGCACGTCACCGGACCACACATCCACGCACGTCACCGCATCACACGGCCACGTACGTCACCGGATCGCTCCCCGCCACCGCCTCCGCCCGCCCCAGCTTCACCAGCCGCCGCAGGTGCGCCTCCGCCTCCGAGACCGCGATGTTCCTCGACCCGTAGGGGATCTGGTCCCAGGGCCGGTTCCACTCCATGCGCTCGGCGAGCTGCCAGGGCGTGAGGGGTTCGACGAGGAGGGAGCGCAGGTCGGTGAGCCGTTCCTCGTGGTGGTCGAGCAACTCCCGCACCCGGGCGGCCGCGTCGGTGAACGCGTGCTGGTGGGCGGGGAGTACCTCGGCGGGGGCGAGCCGTCCGACGCGCTCGAGGGAGTCGAGGTAGTCGCCGAGCGGGTCGGTGACCGTGGTGTCGTCGGGATCCTCGTACAGGCCGATGTGCGGGGTGATCTCGGGGAGGAGGTGATCGCCGGAGAACAGCCGTCCCGTGCCCGGGAGTTGAGCGGGGTGTTCCTCCTCCAGGTGCAGGCACACATGCCCCGGCGTGTGCCCCGGCGTCCAGATGGCCCGCAGCCGCCGCCCGGGCAGGTCGAGCAGCTCGCCGGGCACGATCTCGCGGTCGGGCAGGGCGGGCGAGAAACCCGGCAGGGTCGTGCGGGGACCGGCCGTACGCAGCGGCGCCACATGCTCCTCGGGCGCCCCGGCCGCCGTCAGCTTGGCGGCCATGTACGTGAACCAGCGCCCGGGTTGCGTCTCCCGGGTCCGCCGTACGATCGCCGTGTCGGCCGCGTGCATCGCGATCCAGGCGCCGGACGCCTCCCGCACCTTGCCCGACAGGCCGTGGTGGTCGGGGTGGTGGTGGGTGATCACGACACCGTGGATCTCGGCGATCGACGTGCCGATGTCGGCCAGCCCCTCGACGAGGGTTTCCCACGAGCCGGGATCGTCCCATCCGGTGTCGACCAGTACCGGGCCCCGGTCGGTGTCGACGACGTAGACCAGCGTGTGACCGAGGGGATTGTCCGGGATGGGAACCCGGACCGACCGCACACCCCCGGCATGATCGAACGTCTTCGTCATCTGCCCTCCGCTCCACGGCCCTTGCCCACTATAACTAGAACTGGTTTCAGATCAGATGGACGTGCGGAAGCTGTCCGTGGGGAGGCTCTGACCAGCAGCGCGGCGGTCGTTGTTGGTCGTTGTCGGGTGTCGTGGGCTGCTGTCAGACGGCCCAGGACGGCCCGGCGGTCGGCCGTGCGCTTGGCGCACGTCGTCACTGGCTAGGACGGATCTAGGACGGATCTAGGACGGTAGTCCTTAGCCTCGATCCTGATGTTCACCGACAGGCCGGCAGCTGAGGTCCCGCTTCGGGACAGCAGCTTCGACAACAGGGGGTTCGCCGTGACGGTATCTACGTCGGGTTCCATATCCACCGCTCCGGTTCGTGGCCGTATGAGGCTCCGCGCCCTTGGATCTGCCGCTGCGGCGCTCGCCATGGCGCTCGGGTTCGCGGTCGCGAACACCGGAACCGCAACCGCGGAGGTTAACGCCTCCAACTGGACGTACGGACACGTCTACCGCTTCATCAGCATGAGCCCGGACTACTATCACTCCAGTACCTGCCTGGACGACTCCGGCTCCAGTCCCTCCGGCTACCTGCGCAACTTCACCTGCAATGGGCAGAACTACCAGCAGTGGAAGGTTACCGCCCTCAGCAACGGCTGGGCCCAGCTGAGAAATGTGAACACAGGTCGCTGCCTGGACTACTCACACGCGTACCAACTGCGTACCTACGTATGCAACGGTCCCAGCTTCACTGGCGGCTGGCAGGGATGGGCGATGATCAACCGCAGCGCCTTCAACGGATCCCAGGTCCTCAAGAGCGCCACAAACGAGGACCCCAGCAGCATGTGCGTGGACATCTCCTCCGGCGGCGGCACCCGCGGTTTCGCCTGCAACGGCTCCTCTCAGGACGCCGGATACCAGAGCTTCTGGGCCGAGGACGATTCCATCTGACAATTCTCTGTCCAACTCATCACGCTACCGGAGCGGGCCGCCTTGAGGGTGCGGCCTGCTCCGGGGCAGCCCGCGCGGCCTGAACACCGCAAGCCGAAGCTGCAGGGCCGCCCTGCTGGGCAGCCTGACGGGCCAGTGGGCAGAGCTGGACATGTCTGCGGCCGGCCACCCCGCAGTTCGGGGTGGCCGGCCGCAGCCGTGCGGTCAGGCCTGGAGAAGAACTCCGCGAGGTCGGCGGTCATTGCTGCTGTTCTCCGGACGCGTCCGACGAAGAGCACGATCGCTGCGGGCGCATTCGCTTCCGGGCGAGTGCGGCACTCCACAAGCACGGCCTTGAGCACTGACGGCAGGTAGGTGGCCAGACCTGGTCGTCTCGGCCGGGTCAGGCTGCTGAGGCTGCACCCGCTGGTGGCGGCGTGGTTGTGAAGAGGCGGTTGTCGCGGAGAAGGGCTCTGCGCGCCCCAACCGGGGGAGCGGATCGCAGAAGCACGCGAGGATGGCATGCACGCCCTCAGGCACTTCTATGCATCCGTTCTGCTCGATGCGGGGGAGAACATCAAGGCACTGAGCCGCTGTCTCGGGCACAGTGACCCGGGGTTCACCCTGCGGGTCTACACGCACCTCATGCCGAGCAGCGAGACCCGCACCCGGCGGGCCGTCGACGGGGTGTTCAGGGCCGCCGGTGAAGGCGATGACGGCCCACAGACGGCCCAAGCGGCATGACGCCACCCCCCACCGGCAGTGAACCTGCTGGTGGGGGCCCATCTCGCTCTAGCTCTGGCCTAGTTTAACTAGAACTGGTATCAGTTCCTGAAACACCGTCAGAAACGAGGGCAGGGGCGATGGCCGAGCTCGTGGAACACGGACAGCTGTTCATCGGCGGGGAACTGACCGACCCCCTGGGCAGGGACGTCATCGAGGTGATCTCGCCGCACACCGAGGAGGTCATCGGGCGGGTGCCGCACGCCTCGCGGGAGGATGTGGACCGGGCCGTGGCGGTCGCGCGCCGGGCCTTCGACGAGGGGCCCTGGCCGCGGATGTCGTTGGACGAGCGGATCGAGGTCGTCACCCGGATCAAGGACGCGATCGCCGTCCGGCACGAGGAGATCGCCCGCGTGATCTCGTCCGAGAACGGGTCGCCGTACTCCTGGAGCGTCCTCGCGCAGGCGCTCGGCGCGATGATGGTCTGGGACGCGGCGATCACGGTCGCGCGGAACTTCACGTACGAGGAGAAGCGCGACGGCGTGCTGGGGAAGATCCTCGTGCGGCGGGAGCCGGTCGGGGTCGTGGCCGCCGTGGTGCCGTGGAACGTCCCGCAGTTCGTGGCCGCCGCCAAACTCGCGCCCGCGCTGCTGACGGGCTGCACGGTGGTCCTCAAGCCGTCGCCGGAGTCGCCGCTGGACGCGTACATCCTGGCCGACATCACGCGCGAGGCGGGGCTGCCGGAGGGCGTGCTGTCGATTCTGCCGGCGGACCGTGAGGTCAGCGAGTATCTGGTCGGGCACCCGGGGATCGACAAGGTCGCCTTCACCGGATCGGTGGCGGCGGGCAAGCGGGTGATGGAGGTGGCGTCCCGCAATCTCACGCGCGTGACACTGGAGTTGGGCGGCAAGTCGGCGGCGGTCGTGCTGCCGGATGCCGACGTGGCGACCACCGTCGCCGGTGTCGTCCCGGCGGCCTGGATGAACAACGGGCAGGCCTGCGTGGCCCAGACCCGCATCCTGCTTCCGCGCTCGCGCTACGACGAGTTCGCGGAGGCCTTCGCGGCGGCGGCGAGCGCGCTGGTGGTCGGTGACCCGCTGGACGCGGCGACCCAGGTCGGCCCCCTGGTGGCCAAGCGGCAGCAGCAGCGCAACCTCGACTACATCCGCATCGGTCAGGAGGAGGGCGCGAAGATCCTCACCGGCGGTGGCCGTCCCCCCGGCCTCGACAAGGGCTGGTACGTGGAGCCGACGCTGTTCGGCGACGTCGACAACTCCATGCGGATCGCGCGGGAGGAGATCTTCGGGCCGGTGATCTGCCTGCTGCCCTACGGCGACGAGACCGAGGCCGTGAAGATCGCCAACGACTCGGACTACGGGCTGAGCGGCAGCGTGTGGACGGCGGACGTGGGACACGGCATCGAGGTCGCGAAGGCGGTCCGTACGGGCACGTACTCCGTGAACACCTTCAGTCTCGACATGCTGGGCCCCTTCGGCGGCTACAAGAACTCCGGTCTGGGGCGGGAGTTCGGGCCCGAGGGCTTCGGCGAGTACCTCGAACACAAGATGATCCATCTGCCGGCCGGCTGGGAGAACTGAACGGCATGGGCGACCGCTGGCATGTCGAGGTCGACCGCTCCGTCTGTATCGGCTCGGCCCAGTGCGTCCACCGCGCGACGGGCGCCTTCCGGCTCGACTCGGCCATGCAGTCCCACCCCGTCGAGCCGGAGACGGATGCCAACGAGCGCATCCTGGACGCCGCCGAGAACTGTCCCGTGGAGGCGATCGTGATCACCCTGCTGGGCAGCGGTGAGCCGGTGTTCCCGCCCGAGGAGTGACCCTGGGAGCAAGGGGGGTAAGAGGCGTAAAGGGAAAAAATCTCCGGTTCGGGGTGTTCCGTCTTGCTTTGTGTGTTCTATTCTGGTAACGGCCTACGGGACGAGTGAGGGAGTTCGACCGGAGGTGCCGACTTCGGCGTGACGCGAAGGCATCCGCTGGGGCCGACGGCGACGGTCGGACTGAGAGGCCGGACGGCAGTGGTCAGGCCGGAAGGCGACCCCCAGCACCTGATCCGGGCAATGCCGGCGAAGGGAACCCGTCTCGTAGGTCCTTCATGTGTCCGAGCCGCTTCCGCGCGACTCAGGTGTCCTTGGGGCTCGTGAGGTCGATCAGGCGGCACACCGTCTCGATGTCGATCTTCACCTGGGCGATCGAGGCGCGGCCCGAGAGCCAGGTGATCAGTGCCGAGTGCCAGGTGTGCTCGATGACGCGGACCGCGGAGAGCTGCTCGGGGGTCGGGTTCTCCTGGCCCATCGCGTCCAGGATGATCACCGTCGTCTGGCGGGAGACCTGGTCCACCTCGGGGCTGACGCTGCGGTCGGCGAAGGTGAGGGCGCGGACCATGGCGTCGGCGAGGTGCGGCTCGCGCTGCAGGGCGCGGAAGGCCCGCATCAGCGTCTCCGCGACCCGCTCGGCCGCCGACTCGCCCTGCGGCGGTTTCTTGCGCAGGGTGCCGTGCATGTGCTCCAGCTGGTCCTGCATCGTGGCGACCAACAGGTGCACCTTGGACGGGAAGTAGCGGTACAGCGTGCCGAGGGCCACCTGGGAGGACTCGGCGACCTCCCGCATCTGCACCGCGTCGAAACCGCCCCGGCTGGCCAGCTGCGCGCTCGCGTGCAGGATGCGGCGACGGCGGGCCTCCTGGCGCTCCGTGAGGGGCGGGGAGGCTGGGCGCCCGGTGGCTTCGAGCTTGGCTTCCACAGGCATGGGTCCCGTTCCGTGACACTCGGTGAGGGCTGGTGATCACACCGAGCATGGCAGGGTGTCCGCCGTGGCGCGAATCACCTGATCCACTGCTCACAGTGTCCCTACCTGCCGGTAGATTCAGAGCCTCCTGGACGATCAAGTCTGAAACTTGTTCTAGATTAGCGTCCCGGCGTAATCTCGCGGGACAGAGCATGCAGAAGGGGGCCCAGAGTGACCGCTGAGGCCAGTCAGGCTGGTCCCCAGGGGGACCTGGCCGCCGACGGCGAGCGACCGCTCCACATCGCGCTCCTGACCTATAAAGGGAACCCGTTCTGCGGCGGACAGGGTGTCTACGTACGGCACCTCTCGCGCGAGCTGGCCCGCCTGGGCCACCGCGTCGAGGTCATCGGCTCCCAGCCCTACCCGGTCCTCGACGAGGACGCCGAGTACGCCGGCTCCCTCAGCCTCACCGAGCTGCCCAGCCTCGACCTCTACCGCTCGCCCGACCCCTTCCGCACCCCCGCCCGCGACGAGTACCGCGACTGGATCGACGCCCTCGAGGTCGCGACCATGTGGACCGGAGGGTTCCCCGAGCCGCTGACCTTCTCCCTCCGCGCCCGCCGCCATCTCCGCGCCCGACGCGGCGAGTTCGACGTCGTGCACGACAACCAGACGCTCGGATACGGGCTGTTGGGGGACCTGGGCGCCCCGCTGGTGACGACCGTCCACCACCCCATCACCGTCGACCGGCAGTTGGAGCTGGACGCCGCCCAGAACTGGCAGCAGCGCCTGTCCAAGCGGCGCTGGTACGCCTTCACCCGTATGCAGAAGCGGGTCGCGCGGCGGCTGCCCTCGGTGCTCACCGTCTCCGGCACCTCCCGCCAGGAGATCGTCGACCATCTCGGCGTACGGGACGACCGGATCCACGTCGTCCACATCGGCGCCGACACCGACCTGTTCTCGCCGGACCCGTCCGTGCCCGTCGTGCCCGGCCGGATCGTGACGACGTCCAGCGCGGACGTGCCGCTCAAGGGGCTCGTCTTCCTCGTGGAGGCGCTCGCCAAGGTCCGCACCGAGCATCCCGCCGCCCACCTCGTCGTGGTCGGCAAGCGGCCCGCCGGGGGACCCGTGGCACAGGCGATCGAGCGCTACGGCCTGGAAGGTTCCGTCGACTTCGTCAAGGGGATCTCGGACGCCGAACTGGTCGACCTGGTCCGGTCGGCCGAGGTCGCGTGCGTGCCGTCCCTGTACGAGGGCTTCTCGCTGCCGGCCGCCGAGGCGATGGCGACGGGCACGCCGCTGCTCGCCACGACCGGCGGCGCGATCCCGGAGGTCGCCGGCCGCGACGGCGAGACGTGCCTCGCCGTGCCGCCGGGTGACCCGGGGGCGCTGGCGGCCGGTCTGGGCCGGCTCCTGTCCGACGCCGGGCTGCGCGAGCGGCTCGGCCGCGCCGGGCGGGAGCGGGTCCTGGCGAGGTTCACCTGGGCGCGGGCCGCCGAGGGCACGGTGGCCCGCTACCGCGAGGCGATCGGCGGCCAGGGCGCCGCTCAACCCTCGCGGGCGGCAGGAGCGTCCGTACCACCAGTCGCAGCCGTTCCGTCTCTCACGGCGGCCACCCCCGTCGAACCCCACGCAGACACCGAAAGCAGGGCCACGTGCTGACCGTCGACTTCTCCCGGTTCCCGCTCGCCCCGGGCGACCGTGTCCTGGACCTCGGATGCGGAGCCGGCCGGCACGCGTTCGAGTGCTACCGGCGCGGTGCCCAGGTCGTGGCGCTCGACCAGAACGGCGAGGAGATCCGCGAGGTCGCGAAGTGGTTCGCGGCGATGGAGGAGGCCGGGGAGGCGCCCGCCGGGGCCACCGCCACCGCCATGGAGGGCGACGCCCTCGCGCTGCCCTTCCCCGACGAGTCCTTCGACGTCGTCATCATCTCCGAGGTCATGGAGCACATCCCGGACGACAAGGGTGTACTCGCCGAGATGGTGCGGGTGTTGAAGCCGGGCGGCCGGATCGCCGTCACCGTCCCGCGCTACGGCCCCGAGAAGGTGTGCTGGGCCCTGTCCGACGCCTACCACGAGGTCGAGGGCGGCCACATCCGCATCTACAAGGCGGACGAACTGCTGGCCAAGATGCGGGAGGCCGGGCTCCAGCCGTACGGCACCCACCACGCGCACGCGCTGCACAGCCCCTACTGGTGGCTCAAGTGCGCCTTCGGCGTCGACAACGACAAGGCGCTGCCGGTGCAGGCGTACCACAAGCTGCTGGTCTGGGACATCATGAAGAGGCCCTTCGCGACACGGGTCGCCGAGCAGGCGCTGAACCCGCTGATCGGCAAGAGCTTCGTGGCGTACGCGACCAAGCCGCACCTGCCGGCGGTGGACGCCCGGTGACCACTCCCCGGACAGAACACCTCGTCCTGCCCGGGGTCCTCACCGCCGAGCAGGCCGCCGCGACCGTCGCAGGCATCCTCGCCGTGCAGCGGGAGGACGGCGCGATCCCGTGGTTCCGCGGCCACCACCTGGACCCGTGGGACCACACCGAGGCCGCGATGGCGCTGGACGCGGCCGGCGAGCACGAGGCCGCCGAGCGGGCCTACGCGTGGCTCGCCCGGCACCAGAACGAGGACGGCTCCTGGTACGCGGCCTACGCCGACGGCGACTTCGCCGACGTCACCGACCGCGGGCGCGAGACCAACTTCGTCGCCTACATAGCCGTCGGCGTGTGGCACCACTACCTGTCCACCGGCGACGACACGTTCCTGGACCGCATGTGGCCGGCCGTCTACGCGGCGATCGAGTACGTGCTGCGGCTCCAGCAGCCCGGGGGGCAGATCGGCTGGAAGGGCGAGGACGACGGTACGGTCACCCCGGACGCGCTGCTGACCGGCTCGTCCTCGATCCACCACGCCCTGCGGTGCGCGCTCGCCATCGCCGACCAGCGCGAAGAGCCGCAGCCGGACTGGGAGTTGGCGGTCGGCGCGCTGCGCCACGCGATCCGCCGGCACCCGGAGCGGTTCCTCGACAAGGACCGCTACTCCATGGACTGGTACTACCCCGTGCTGGGCGGCGCGTTGACCGGCAGCGAGGCCAAGTCCCGTGTGGAGGAAGGCTGGGAGCGCTTCGTGGTGCCCGGCCTCGGCGTGCGCTGCGTCGTCCCCAACCCGTGGGTCACCGGCGGCGAGTCGGCCGAACTCGCCCTCACCCTCTGGGCGATGGGCGAGTCCGACCGCGCGCTGGACCTCCTCCAGTCCATCCAGCACCTGCGGGACGCGGACAGCGGCCTGTACTGGACCGGTTACGTCTACGAGGACGAGGCCGTCTGGCCCCAGGAGCTGACCACGTGGACGGCCGGTTCCCTGCTCCTGGCCGTCGCCGCCCTCGGCGGCCACGAGGCCACCTGCGCGGTGTTCGGCGGCGAACACCTTCCGAGGGGCCTGGAGGCGGACTGCTGCGACTGAGAGCCGAGACCCCGGGCTCTCAGCCGCTGGACGTACGGCCGCCCGGCGTAGGTGCTAGTGGCGCTGCATGCGGCCGGCGACCGCGTGGCCGATGAAGAGGTAGACCACCGCCGCCAGGCCGTAGCCCGCGATCACCCGGGCCCAGGCCTTGTCGATGGTGCTGTGTCTTCTGGGGGTGCCCCCCAGGCCCCCGGGTCACGTGACCGGCCTGTGGTGGTCCGGGGGCGTTGGGGGTGCGTTGGTGTTAGTGGCGCTGCATGCGGCCGGCGACCGCGTGGCCGATGAAGAGGTAGACCACCGCCGCCAGGCCGTAGCCGGCGATCACCCGGGCCCAGGCCTTGTCGAAGGTGAACAGGTCACGTGACCAGCCGGCCAGCCAGTTGGCCGCGTTGTGGACGAACTGCACCAGTTCGTTGGCACTGTTGGCGTCCAGCAGGTACATCACGATCCACAGGCCCAGGATGAGGGCCATGATGTCGGCGACGATCGCTACGACCGCCCCGGCCCGATTGCCGCTGCTATATCGAGACATACCTTGCGGATTGCCGCCGCTTCCCGAATGAAACCCGGTCGGATGAAACCCGAACGGAGCCTCCCGAGTGGCGCCGTGCCCCGGTCCGGGGCAGGCTGCCGGAGGAACAGCGACTCGGGGAGCACACCCGGAGGTCCACCGTGCCCGTAGCCCTACGGCGCCTCGTCGTCGCCCTCACCCTCTGCTGCGCCCTGATCACGGCCGGCACCGCCTGCTCCAGCAGCAAGAACACCGGCGCCCAGGACGCCGCGGCCGTCGTGGCCGCCGCCACCCCCAGCCCCAGCACCTCGGCCGAGCGGCAGAAGTTCGCCAAGACGCGCTTCGTGGCGAACGCCGGGCTCGCGGCCGGAGCGACGTACCAGTGGATCGTGAAGCCGTGGAAGGCGGGGAAGTTCAAGAAGGGCGCGCACGGGCGCAAGGCCGCCCTGGTCAAGGCCGCCCTCGCGGGCACCTTCGCCTACAACCGCCTCAAGGCGGCGACCAAGAACGCGCAGGGCGATCCGACCCTCGCCAAGGCGCTGGCCCCGCTGAGTAGTGGCATCGCCGCCCTCAAGGCCCTCCCCGCCAAGCTCCGCAAGGGCGACTCCACCGACCAGGCGGCCGGCTCCTTCAACGACGTGATCAACAAGGTCAAGGACGCCGGGAAGAGCGCCGGCGCCACGGTGACCGACAAGGTCCCGTCGGCCGGCCAACTCAGCAGCGGTTCCTAGGAGTTCAGCTCCGCCAGGACCCGCAACGTGTGCGGATCCGGGGCCAGTGCCAGCAGGTCGGTCACTGGCCCCTTCCGCCAGGCCTCCAGTCGCTCGGCGATCCGTTCGCGCGGCCCGACCAGCGAGATCTCGTCCGCGAAGGCGTCCGGCACGGCCAGCACGGCCTCCTCCCGCCGCCCTTCGAGGAACAGCCGCTGGATCCGCCGCGCCTCCTCCTCGTAGCCCATCCGCGCCATCAGATCAGCGTGGAAGTTCCGCGCCGCGTGCCCCATGCCGCCGATGTAGAAGCCGAGCATGGTCTTCACGGGCAGCAGCCCCTCCCGTACGTCGTCGCAGACCCGCACCTGTGCCATGGGGGCGATCAGGAACCCCTCGGGGGCGTCCGCCAGCGAGGCCTCGTACACCTCGGGGCGGGCCGGCGACCAGTACAGGGGCAGCCAGCCGTCGGCGATACGGGTCGTCTGGGCGACGTTCTTCGGCCCCTCCGCGCCGAGCAGGACCGGCAGGTCGGCCCGCAGCGGATGCGTGATCGGTTTCAGCGCCTTGCCGAGACCGGTCCCGTCCTCCCCGCGATACGGATGCGAGTGGAACCGCCCGTCCAGCGCGACCGGCGCCTGGCGTCGCAGCACCTGCCGTACGACGTCCACGTACTCCCGCGTCGCGGTGAGCGGCGACCTGGGGAACGGCCGCCCGTACCACCCCTCCACCACCTGCGGCCCCGACAGACCGAGCCCCAGCATCATCCGGCCGCCGGAGAGGTGGTCGAGGGTGAGGGCGTGCATGGCGGTGGTGGTCGGCGAGCGGGCGGCCATCTGCGCAACGGCCGTACCCAGCTTGATGGTTGAGGTCCGGGCGGCGATCCAGGTCAGCGGGGTGAAGACGTCGGACCCCCAGGACTCGGCGGTCCACACGGAGTCGTACCCGAGCCGCTCCGCCTCCTGTGCGAGCGGTACATGGTAGGCGGAGGGGCCGCGGCCCCAGTAACCGAGGGCGAGCCCGAGTCGCATGACGCCTCCATCAGGTGTCTGGTATCTGACGGTCAGTCAGTTCTGGCGCTACGGGCTGCGACTGTACGACAACGGCCCCCCGCCCGGAAGGGCGAGGGGCCGTGCACGACGTCGGCGACGTGGTCGGACGCGTCAGCCGCGCTGGATGCCGGAGGTGTCCTGGAGGACGCCGCGGCGACCGTCCTGCGTCTGCGCGACCAGAGCCGGTCCGCGCTGCTCGACGGCCAGGTACCAGGTGCCCGGGGCGAGTTCGGCGATCGGCGTGGGCGAGCCGTCCTCAGCGAACAGCGGCCGCGGCACCGGAACGGCGAACCAGAACGGCGAGAACTCCCCGGCCGGCGGCTGCGCCTGGGTGGCCTGCGGCTGCGGCTGCGCGGCGCCGTAGGGCTGTCCGGGCTGCGGCTGGCCGCCGTACTGCGCCTGCTGGGCGCCCGGGTAGCCGTAGCCGCCGGCGGGCTGGGCGCCGTAGGGCTGCGGGGCCTGCGGCTTGGGGGCCGGGATCAGGGCGGCCTGGAGGGCGGGGACGAGCGGGGTGGCGATGGCGGCGCCGGCCATCACCAGGGTGGCGACGAACGAGAGGATGAGACCGATGCCGGCGTCGGGGCCGGAGGAACCCGGGCCCACGTTGTTCGCGCCGCCGGCCGGGTCCAGTACGTTGCCGAGCGCGCTCCAGGCGGCGAAGACCGTGAAGGCGACGCCGAAGTGTCCGAGGTCGAGACCCGCGACCTTGGGGACCTGCGGCAGACCGCGGGCGACCACGATGAGCGCGGCGCCGATGAGACCCGCCAGGACGACGCCGAGCAGGAGCGGTCCGTCGCCCCAGGCGTTCGGCAGGGAGATGCCCGACGCGCCGTCGGCGGAGAAGATGTCCAGGAACGACGCGATGAACAGCAACACCGCTGCCCCGATCACCACGCCGTCGCCTCGAGTGAGGGAGCGGATATTCACTTCGCAGGTCCTTCGTAGGTCGTCTCGTCGTCGGTAGACACTATCGTCCCCCCGACCAGGGTGTCCGCCGGGACCAGTACGCCCGTCAGTGACCGCGCAGGAAACTCACGATTCCCTCAGAGATTCCCTGTGCTGCCTTCTGGCGCCAGGCGGCGCTGGTGAGGAGTGCCGCGTCCTTGCTATCGCGCATGTTGCCGCACTCGATGAACACCTTGGGAACCGTTGACAGATTGAGACCGCCCAGGTCCGTGCGCGTGACGAGACCGGTGCCGCCGCCGACGTAGTTGGACGCCGGTTCGCCCGTCACCCGGACGAAGTTGGCCGCGACCCGCACGCCGAGATCCGAGGAAGGGGTCACGATGGCACGGGTGTCGGCGCCGCCCGCGTGGACGGAGCCCGGCAGGATCACGTGGAAGCCGCGGTTGCCGGCCGCCGAGCCGTCCGCGTGGATGGAGATCGCGGCGTCGGCGCGGGCGGCGTTGCCGAACCGGGCGCGTTGGTCGACACAAGGGCCCCAGGACGGGGAGCCGTTGTCATGGGTGAGCTTCACCGTCGCGCCCAGTTTCTGGAGGAGCGCCGCCAGCCGGTGGGAGACGTCCAGCGTGAACTGGGCCTCCGTGTAACCGTCGTTGGTGGAGGTGCCGGTCGTGTCGCACTCCTTCCAGTTGGTGCCGATGTCCACCTTGCGGTTGATCTCGGCCGTGTGCTGGAAGTTGCCGGGGTTGTGGCCCGGGTCGATGACGACGACCTTGCCCTTGAGGGAGCCGGAGGCGAGCGGCGCCGAGGAGGCGGGGGAGGCGGGGCCCGGCGTGGCACTGTCCGGCTGCTTGGCGTCGTCGGTCGACGGGCCGGCGGCGGGGCTGGACACGCCGGCCGTGGACGTCCGTACGGTCGCCCGGTCCGAGCCGTTCCCCCCGCCCGACGCGCCCACCGCCGCGTACACCAGCCACCCGAGCAACGCGCCCGGCACGATCGCGGCGAGCGCGACGGTGAGCGGCCCGCGCCGGGGACGGCGGGGCTGGGGTGGATCGAACTCCGGGCCTACGTACGACACGACTGCGACTCTAACCGTGCTCTCAGATCCCCGTGCCCGTTCGCCGCAGGACGCGCAGGGAGTCGGTCACCGAGACCTCGGTGAACGCGCCGGACTGAAGGGCCCGGAGGTAGACGCGGTACGGCGCCTGCCCGGTGAACTCGTCCTCCGGCTCCGGAAACACGTCGTGGATGAGCAGCAGCCCACCCTCGGCGACGTGCGGCGCCCACCCCTCGTAGTCGGCGCCGGCGTGCTCGTCGGTGTGACCGCCGTCGATGAAGACCAGCCCGAGGGGTGAGTTCCAGAACGCGGCGATCTGCGGCGAACGCCCCACCAGCGCCACCACGTGCTCCTCGAGCCCGGCCCGGTGCAGCGTCCTGCGGAACGTCGGCAACGTGTCCATCAACCCGATCTCCGGGTCGACGGTCTCCGGGTCGTGGTAGTCCCACCCGGGCTGCTGTTCCTCGCTGCCGCGGTGATGGTCGACGGTGAGCGCGGTCACCCCGACCTGCCGCGCCGCATCGGCGAGCAGCACAGCAGACCGCCCGCAATACGTCCCCACCTCGAGCAACGGCAACCCGAGCGCCCCCGCCTCAACAGCGGCGGCGTACAACGCCAGCCCTTCCCCTACGGGCATGAACCCCTTGGCCGCTTCGAAAGCAGCCAGCACCTCGGGCTTGGGCACCGCGACCATGGGGTTCCTTCCGGTCATACGAACGTCAACGGCCCTCATGCTGCCGCATCCCCTCGGTCACTACTCGACACGGGGTGCTGCAGCATGCCTCTTTAGGGGCGCGGGGAACTGCGCGACCAGCCACGACGCATCCGCACCCCCAGACGACCGACCCCCCCGAGCTCTATGCGTTAACCGCTTCCCCAGGCAACGCCAGATCAAGATCAACCGCCCGCTCCTCACCGGAGTGCGTCGCGGCGGACGCGAGCGGCCCGTGCCCGAAGGCCCGCGCGGCCAGCACATACGTCCCTTCCGCCGGCACCGCCAGCTCATAGGTCCCGTTCTCGTCGGAGACCGCGGCGCCGGCCTGCCGCCCCCGCCGGTCGATCAGCGTGACCTTGGCCCGCGCCACCGGCGCGCCCTCGGCGTCCAGGACCCGCCCCCGAAAGCCCCGCAGCACCTCCTCGGCCCGCTCCAGCGAGGCCTCCTCCTCGCTGCTGGCGCGCAGCTGCGGCGCCCGGTTCGCCTTGGGGAGGAACAGGGCCATCAGCAGACCGATCGCCACCGCGCCGGTCGCGATGAGGAAGGACACCCGGAAGCCGTGCATGGTCGGGATCGCGATGCCGCCCACGTTGTTGGCCGTGTTCGCCAGCACCATGCCGATGACCGCGCTCGACACCGACGTACCGATGGACCGCATCAGGGTGTTGAGCCCGTTCGCCGCGCCCGTCTCCGAGGCCGGGACCGCGCCCACGATCAGCGCGGGCAGGGAGGAGTACGCGAGGCCGATGCCCGCGCCGAGGACGACGGAGATGACCAGGCTCTGCCAGGCCGCGCTCATCAGGCCGAGCCCCGCGCCGTAGCCGATGGCGATGATCAGCATGCCGAGGATCAGGGTCACCTTCGGGCCGTACTTCGCCGAGAGGCGGGCGTAGACCGGGGCGGTGAACATCATCGTCAGGCCCAGCGGGGCGACCAGCAGACCGGCGACGACCATCGACTGACCGAGGCCGTAGCCCGTCGCCTTCGGGAGCTGGAGCAGTTGGGGAAGGACGAGTGAGACGACGTAGAACGAGACGCCGACCATGATCGAGGCCAGGTTGGTGAACAGGACCGCCGGACGGGCGGTGGTGCGCAGGTCCACGAGGGGCGCGGCGGAGCGCAGCTCGAACAGGCCCCACAGGACGAGGACGACCGCCGACGCGGCGAACATGCCGAGGGTGTTGCCGGAAGTCCAGCCCCAGTCGCTGCCCTTGGTGATCGGCAGGAGGAAGAGGACCAGGCCGGCCGAGAGGCCGATCGCGCCGAGCACGTCGAAGGTGCCCTCGGCGCGCATCGGGGACTCCGGTACGACGAGGAGGGTGAGGGCGATCGAGAGTACGCCGAGGCCCGCGGCGCCGTAGAACAGCGCGTGCCAGTTGGTGTGCTGGGCGACCAGTGCGGCGAGCGG
Source organism: Streptomyces sp. NPDC101152 (assembly GCF_044768275.1). Classification (NCBI taxonomy): domain Bacteria; kingdom Bacillati; phylum Actinomycetota; class Actinomycetes; order Kitasatosporales; family Streptomycetaceae; genus Streptomyces; species Streptomyces sp. NPDC101152. The sequence continues at coordinate 43,314 of NZ_JBIWPO010000014.1, forward strand.
CAGCGCGAGGCCGCCGCCGACGCCGATCGAGGAGCTCATCAGCGCCATGGCGGAGCCGAGCTTCTCGCGGGGGAGCATGTCGCGCATCAGGCCGATGCCGAGCGGGATGGCGCCCATCGCGAAGCCCTGGAGCGTACGGCCGACGATCATCGGGAGCAGGGTGCTGGTGAACGCGCTGACCAGCGCGCCGACCACCATCAGGGCGATGCTCAGGATCATCATCCGCCGCTTGCCGTACAGGTCGCCGAGCCGGCCCATGATCGGGGTGGCCACGGCGCCGGACAGCAGCGTCGAGGTCAGGACCCAGGTGGCGTTGCTCGGCGCGGTGTGCAGCAGTTGCGGCAGGTCCTTGATCACCGGGACGAGCAGGGTCTGCATCACCGCGACAACGATCCCCGCGAAGGCGAGCACCGGGACCACGGCCCCGCTCGCTCTCCGGGCGGGCTGGTCGTTCGTCGTGTGGGTCATGGGGTGAGGCCTCCAGTGAAGATAAGTACCGGCTAAACCTCGTATGCATAGGCAACTATTCCGTTGCTTCGGGCCTCTAATGAATCCTTGACCCGGTCATGGGGATCTGATCTGCCGTCAGGTCTGGCGACTGAATGGAACGTGTTCTAGTCTCGGCCGCCATGAGGGCATACGTGGCCGGGGTCGGCATGACCAAGTTCGAGAAGCCCGAGACCCGTGACTGGCAGTACTGGGACATGGCGCGGGAGGCGGGGCTGGCCGCTCTCGCGGACGCCGGGGTGGCCTACGGCGAGGTGCAACAGGTTCCGGTCGGCTACTGCTTCCAGCCCTCCACCGCGGGCCAGCGCGCCGCCTATGAACTGGGCCTCACCGGCGTCCCCGTCTACAACGTCAACAACAACTGCGCGACCGGCTCGACCGCCCTGATGCTGGCCCGGCAGCTGGTCGAGGGCGGGTCAGCCGACTGCGTGCTGGCGCTCGGCTTCGAGAAGATGAAGAAGGGCGCGCTGGGCGGGGGAGCCGACGGGGGAGACTTCTCCACCTCTCCCGTCGCCCGGCACTACGGCATCATGGCCGCCCGGCACGGCTTCGAGATGACCCCGCCCACCGCCCAGATCTTCGGCGACGCCGCCCGCGAGCACATGGACCGGTACGGCACGACCGAGGCGCAGCTCGCCGCCGTCGCCGCGAAGAACCACCGGCACTCGGCGCACAACCCGTACGCGCAGTTCCGCGACGTGTACGAGGTGTCCGACATCCTCGCCGCCCGTACCGTCCACCGCCCGCTGACCAAACTGCAGTGCTCGCCGACCTCGGACGGGGCGGCGGCCGTGGTGGTGGTCTCGGAGCGGTTCGCCGAGCGGCGTGGGCTGACCAGGCTGGTGGAGATCGTCGCGCAGGCGATGACCACCGACACGGAGGAGTCCTTCGCGTCCGGCTCCTGCATCGACGTCGTCGGGCAGCCGATGTCCCGGGAGGCGGCCCGGCAGGTGTACGAGCGGTCCGGACTCGGGATCGAGGACGTGGACGTCGTGGAACTGCACGACTGCTTCTCGATCAACGAACTGCTGACCTACGAGGCGCTCGGCATGTGCGGGGAGGGCGAGTCGGGCAAGCTCGTGGAGTCCGGGGCGACCACGTACGGCGGGCGGTGGGTGGTGAACCCGTCCGGCGGCCTGATCTCCAAGGGGCATCCGCTGGGGGCGACCGGCATCGCCCAGGTCGCCGAACTGGTGTGGCAGGTGACGGGCGCGGCGGGGGAGCGGCAGGTCACGGGGGCGCGGGTGGGGCTGGCGCACAACATCGGGCTGGGCGGGGCGGCGGTGGTGACGCTGGTGCGGGCGGTGTAGGTCCTGCGACGGAGGTCCGGGCGGGCCGAAATCCCGATGCAAGGGGCGCAACCGGGTTGAGAGCATGACAGGCATGCTGGAAGCCGCCGACCTCACCCGCACCCCGCCCCGTACCGTCTCACCCGCCTGGCTCGTGGTGGCGCTCGCCTGCGCCGGCCAGTTCCTGGTCGTGCTGGACGTCTCGGTCGTCAACGTCGCGTTGCCGTCGATGCGGGCCGACCTGGGGCTCAGCGCGCAGGGGCTGCAATGGGTGGTCAACGCCTACGCCATCGCTTTCGCCGGGTTCATGCTGCTCGGCGGGCGGGCCGGGGACCTGTACGGACGCAAGCGGATGTTCCTGGTCGGCCTCGGCCTGTTCACGCTGGCCTCGCTGGGCGGCGGCCTGGCGCAGGAGGGCGGTGAGCTGCTGGTCGCGCGGGCCGTGCAGGGCCTGGGGGCGGCGGTGCTCGCGCCCTCGACGCTGACGATCCTCACCTCCGCGGTTCCGGAGGGCGCGGCGCGGATGCGGGCGATAGCGACCTGGAGCGCGGTGGGCGCGGGCGGCGGGGCCGCGGGCGGACTGGTCGGCGGGGCGCTGGTGGACGGGCTGTCCTGGCGCTGGGTGCTGCTGATCAACGTGCCGGTCGGGGCGGTGGTGCTGGCCGGCTCGGCGCGGTGGCTGACGGAGAGCCGCAACGGGGACGGGCGGCGCCTCGACCTGCCTGGCGCGGTGCTGGTCACCGCCGGGCTCGCGACCCTGGCGTACGGCATCTCGCAGACCGAGGCCCAGGGGTGGACGGCGGCCTCGACGCTGCTGCCGCTGCTCGCGGGGCTGGCACTGATCGCGCTGTTCCTGCTCGTCGAGGCGCGTACGGCGGCTCCGCTGATGCCGCTCGGACTGTTCCGGGTGCGGGCGGTGTCCTCGGCGAACGCGGCGATGTTCCTGAACGGGTCCGCGATGTTCTGCATGTGGTTCTTCATGACGCTGTACGCGCAGAACGTGCTCGGTTACTCCCCGCTGGAGGCCGGGCTGGCGCTGGTGCCGAGTTCGCTCGCGATCGTGCTGGGGTCCAAGCTCGCACCGCGGTTCATGCCGGCGCTGGGGGCGCGCAGGCTGGCCGCGCTCGGCACGCTGATCGCGGTGGCGGGCTTCGGCTGGCAGTCGGCGATGACACCCGAGGGCGCCTACCTCACCGAGATCATGTTCCCCGGGATCCTGATGATGCTGGGCGCCGGGCTCACGGCGACCCCGCTCGCCGCGCTCGCCACGTCCGGGGCGGCGCCGGGGGAGGCCGGGCTGGTCTCCGGGCTGATCAACACCTCGCGCACCATGGGCGGTTCCCTGGGCCTCGCGGTGATGTCGACCATCGCGGCGACGCGGACCGGCCACAGCGTCACCCCGGGCGCCCTGACGGACGGCTACGCGCTGGTGTTCCGTACGGGCGCCGGGGTTCTCCTCGCCGGGGTGGTGCTGATGCTGGTGTGGTTGCCGCGGAGGATCCCGACGGGTTCGGCGAGTTCGAAAGCGTGAGGGGGAGGGCTGTGGCAGTGATGGTTCACAGCCAACCCTGTTGGCGGGCCTCCCGCATCGCTTCCATGCGGTTGCGGGTGCCGGTCTTGCCGATGGCCGAGGACAGGTAGTTGCGGACCGTGGACTCGGAAAGGTGCAGCTTCGCGGCGATGTCGGCGACCGTCGCGCCGTCCACGGAGGCCTTGAGGACGTCGCACTCGCGGACGGTGAGCGGACTGGGCCCGGCGCTGAGCGCCGCCGCGGCCAGCGCGGAGTCGATCACCGTCTCGCCGGTCAGCACCCGGCGGATCGCGGCGGCCAACTCCTCCACGGGACCGTCCTTCACGAGGAAGCCGGCGGCTCCGGCCTCCATGGCGCGGCGCAGATAGCCGGGCCGCCCGAAGGTGGTCAGGATCAGCACCCGGCAGTCCGGCACCTGCTCGCGCAGGTCGGCCGCCGCGTCCAGGCCGCTCCTGCCCGGCAGTTCGATGTCCAGCAGGGCCACGTCCGGACGGTGCGTCAGCGCGGCGTCCACGATGGCGTCCCCGGCCGCGACCTGGGCGACCACCTCGATGTCCGGTTCCATCCCGAGCAGTAACGCGAGCGCGCCCCGCATCATCCCCTGGTCCTCGGCGAGCAGCACCCGCACGTTCTTCGCCGGGTGGTGATCCCGGGGCATCTCGTCCACGAGGGCAAGGGTAGAGCGGGAGCGGGGGTCTCAGCGCGCCTCGGGTGCCGTGACCGGTTCGGGGTCCAGGGCGCCGCTCGGGTCCACCGGGAGTTCGGCGGTGACCGTGAAGCCGCCCCGCGGGGCGGGACCGGCTCGCAGGGAGCCGCCGGCCGTCGCGAGGCGTTCGGTCAGCCCCTTCAGGCCGGTGCCGCCGACGCCGGGCGAAGGCGGCGCGGCCGACTCGCCGGAGCCGTTGTCGGTGACGGTGAGACGGGCCCGTTCGGAGGTGCTGTCGACGGTGATCTCGCAGCGGGTCGCGCCCGCGTGCCGTACGACGTTGGTGACCGCCTCGCGCACCACCCAGCCCAGCAGCGCCTCGCTCGGTGGGGACAGGGGCACGCCCGTACGCCGCAGCACCGGCTCGACCCCGGCCGCGGTCAACGCCGAGCGGGCCCGGTCCAGTTCGGTGCCGAGGCTGCCCTCGCGGTAGCCGGTCACGGCCTCGCGGATCTCGGTGAGCGCCTGCCGGCCCACGGACTCGATGTCGGTGATCTGCGCCAGCGCCGCGTCCAGGTCGCGTGCGGCCAGCCGCCGGGCCGCCTCCGACTTGACCACGATCACCGACAGGGTGTGGCCGAGGAGGTCGTGCAGGTCGCGGGAGAAACGCAGGCGTTCCTTCTCGACGGCCTGGTGGGCCAGTTTCTCGCGGGCGGCCTGCAACTCCCGTACCGCCTCGGACAGGGAGAGGATCGCGGCGGTCACCATCGTCGACAGGAAGGTGCCGTAGGCGATGTTCACCGCCTCCGACCCCTCGCGGACGCCGGAGATGGCCCCGGCGAGCGCGGCGAGCAGCAGTCCGGTCCTGCCCAGCCATGGTCCGCGCAGGACGGCGCCGGTCGCCAGGCCCAGCAGCGGGAAGAACAGCAGCCAGCTGCCGCCGTAGCCGAGGGCCAGACCTGTCGTGATCAGGGCCATCACCAGCAGGGCGACACGGGTGGACGTCTCCTTGCGCTTCTGTTTGTGGAAGGAGCGGAACGTCACGTAGATGTAGAGCGAGTTGAAGGTGAGCAGCCCCAGGCCGCCGATCCACGGGTTCGGGGTCTTGCCCTGGAGCAGGTTGGAGAAGGAGCCCATGCCCATCAGCAGCCAGGGGAGCAGGGCGAACCCGGTGGGCGGCGGGCCCGGATGCTCCGGGGTCGGGCGGCCCTCGCGCCGGGCGGTCCGCTCCGCCGCCTTGTAGGCCTCCATGTCCTGCTTCCACTCGGCGCGCGCCGACTGCCACACCAACAGCTGACAGCGCACCCCGCGCCACCACGCCATTCCACCGCTCATGTCCCGTTCCCCCCGTCAGACAGTGCCCGCGCCACGGCGGTACGACAGCACAGCGTACGAACCGAAGGCCGCGAGCCAGAGGGTCAGCACCGTGATCGCGCCCAGCGCCGGGGCGTGACCGGCGGCCACGGACGTGCCGAGCTGGGCGAAGCGGTACGTGGGCGTGTACGCCGACAGGGCGCGCAGCCAGTCGGGGAACAGGGTGACGGGGAACCACAGGCCGCCGAGGACGGCCAGACCCATGCTGCACGCCATGTTCACCACGCCCGTGGTCTGCCCGGTCAGCCGGTAGCCGTTGCCCAGCCCCAGCAGGGTGAACGGCACCGAGCCCAGCCACAGCAGCAGCGCGATCGCCACCCACTGCCAGACCGCCAGCCGTACGCCGTTCACGACCCCGCCAGCCACCAGCACCGCCACGATCGCCGGCAGCACCGTCACCGAACCGGTCAGCGCCCGGCCGACGACCACCTGGCGCGGGGTCATCGGCGTCACCCTGAGCTGCCGCAGCCAGCCGATCGCCCGGTCCTCGGCGACGCCGCCCCCGGTGTTCAGCGCGCACCCGACGGCCCCGTACCCGGCCATTCCGACCATCGCCCCGGTCCGCCAGGCCCGTCCGAGGCGCCGATGTTGGTGAACAGCAGATACATCACCACGGGCATGCCGATCCCCCCGACGACGAAACCGACGTCGCGCAGGGTCCGGCGCACCTCGAGCTTCAGATAGTCGAACACGTCGACCATGGCGACCAGGGCGGTCATCACGCGGCCTCCGTCACGGACGAGGTGAGGGTCAGGAACGCGTCCTCCAGGGACGCCGGAGCGACCTCCAGGCCGCGTATCGCCCCCATGCCGGCCAGGGCGATCACCGTCGCGTCCGGGTCGTCGGTCCGCAGCCGCGCCCGGTCCCCCCGCACCTCCAGCGACCGTACGCCCGGCAGCCGGTCGAGGCCCCTCGCCGGCCGTCCGGCCAGGTCGAAGGCGACCAGACCGCCGCCGACCGAGCGCTTGAGCTGCTCGCCGGTGCCGTCCGCGACGATCCGCCCGTGGTCGATGACGAGGATGCGGTCGGCGTGGGCGTCGGCCTCCTCGAGGTGGTGCGTGGAGAACAGGACCGTGTGCCCGCGGCGCGCGTAGCCCCGCATCGACGCCCAGAACGCCTGCCGGGCCTCCACGTCCAGCGCGGACGTCGGCTCGTCCAGCACGAGCAGCGCGGGGTTCCCGGCGAGGGCGAGCGCGAACCGCACTCGCTGCACCTGCCCGCCGGACAGCCGGTCCACCCGGCGCCCCGCCAGCTCGGCGATCCCGGCCAGCTCCAGGGCCCGCGCGAGAGGCATCGGGGCCGGATAGCGCCGGGCCACGAAGCCCACCAGCTCCCGCACGGTGACCCGGGGTACCGCCCGCGCGTCCTGGAGCATGGCGCCGACCCGCCCGGCCAGCACCGCCCGCTCCGGCGGGGCGCCGAACAGCCGTACGTCCCCCGCGTCCGGTTCGGTCAGGCCGAGCAGCAGCGAGATCGTCGTGGACTTCCCGGCGCCGTTGCGCCCGAGCAGGGCGACCGTCTCGCCGGAGGCCACGGCGAGATCGAGGCCGTCGACGGCCCGTACGGGGCCGAAGCGCTTGACCGCGTCCCGGAAGGACACGGCCGGTTCGATGTCCGATGTCATGCCTTTGACGCTACGAACCGCGGCCCTCCGCCCGGCAGATGCGCTTGTACGGACTCGGGCAGGACAAATGTCACCGGCGGTCCGGAGGTCTTTGGCCGGGGACACGTTACCTGACACAGTGTCAGGAGCCTTCACAAGTGCGGAGTGCTGGGCTATACAAGGGGCGCCGGACTGGAACGCGTTCTAGATCGGCCCGCAGCGACCTCGGTGCGGCCGACGGTGCGGACGGCCGCACCGGGGTCTTCAGTCGATCATCTTCAGGAGCCCCATGCCCATCGACGCAGCCAAGGCCCTCGCCGCCGAACCCCGGACCGGCGAGCTGACCTGGACCACCAGGGACGTCCAGCTCTACCACCTCGGCATCGGCGCCGGCATCCCCGCCACCGACCCCGACGAGCTGCGCTACACCCTGGAGTCCCGGCTGCACGTGCTGCCGTCCTTCGCCACCGTCGCCGGCGCCGGCTCACCCGGCGTGATCAGCGGGCTGTCGATGCCGGGCATCGACGTCGACCTCGCCAAGGTCCTGCACGGCGGCCAGTCCCTCACCCTGCACCGCCCCATCCCGGCCCAGGGCACCGCCACCGCCACCGGCCGTATCGCCGCCGTGTACGACAAGGGCAAGGCGGCCGTCCTGGTCATGCGCACCGAGGTCGCCGACGCCGACGGCCCGTTGTGGACCAACGACGCCCAGATCTTCGTACGGGGGGAGGGCGGCTGGGGCGGCGACCGCGGCCCCTCCACCCGCACCGAAGCGCCCACGGGCGAACCCGACCGGACCGTCGAACGCCCGATCCGCGAGGACCAGGCACTGCTCTACCGCCTCTCCGGCGACTGGAACCCGCTGCACGCCGACCCCGAGTTCGCCAAGCTCGCCGGGTTCGAGAAGCCCATCCTGCACGGGCTGTGCACCTACGGCATGACGCTGAAGGCGGTCGTGGACACGCTGCTGGGCGGGGACGTCGGCCGGGTGCGTTCGTACACCACCCGGTTCGCCGGCGTCGTCTACCCCGGCGAGACCCTGCGCATCCGCATGTGGCGACAGGACGGGCGGGTCCGGGTCGCCGTCAGCGCCGTCATGGGGGTCCCCCCGCGCGAGCGAAGCCGAGCGTGGGGGAGGGAGGACGCGCCCGTCCTCGCCGACACGATCGTCGAACACTCCTGAGCCCTGTTGCCTCCGAGGGGAGCCGCACCATGCGAGCAGCCGTACTGAACGAGATCGGCCAGGACAAGCTGGAGGTCCTCGACGACGTCGAGGCGACCGGCTTCGGCCCCGGACGGGTGAGGATCCGGGTGCGCGCCACGGGGTTGTGCCACTCGGACCTGTCCGCGATGAACGGGGTGCTGCCCCAGCCGGCGCCGTTCGTGCCCGGGCACGAGGGCGCGGGCGAGGTCCTCGAAGTGGGGGAGGGCGTACGGAACCTGAAGCCCGGTGACCGGGTCGTCGTGTGCTGGCTGCCCGCCTGCGGCGCCTGTCCCGCCTGCAGGCGCGGGCAGACCGAGCTGTGCCTGGCCGGGTTCATGAACGCCGGCACCCCCAACTTCCGGCGCCCCGGTGGGGACGTCTTCGGCTTCGCGGGCACCGGCACCTTCGCCGAGGAGGTCGTCGTCGACGCCGGCTGCGCGGTGCCGATCCCCGACGACGTGCCCTTCGACATCGCCGCCCTCATCGGCTGCGGAGTCACCACCGGCCTCGGCGCGGCCCTCAACACCGCCGACGTGGAGGCCGGTTCGTCGGTCGCCGTGATCGGCTGCGGAGGCGTCGGCATCTCGGCGATCCAGGGGGCGCGGCTCAAGGGCGCCGCCGAGATCGTCGCCGTCGACCCGGTCGCCGGCCGTCGGGAGTCGGCGCTCACGTTCGGTGCCACCAGGGCCGTCTCCCCGGACGAACTGGCCACCGCCAAGCAGGAGGTCACCGCCGGCGAGGGCTTCGACTACGTCTTCGAGGTCGTCGGCAAGTCCGCCACCGCCCGCACGGCCTACGAGAACACCCGCCGCGGCGGCACCCTCGTGGTCGTCGGCGCGGGCGCCATGGACGACTTCCTCCAGCTCAACATGTTCGAGCTGTTCTTCGACGAGAAGCGCATCCTGCCGTCCATGTACGGCGGCGGCGACGTCCTGCGCTCCTACGAACGCACCATCGCCCTGTGGCGGGCCGGCCGCGTCGACCTGGAGGGCCTGATCACCCACCGGCTGCCGCTGAGCGAGATCAACGAGGCGCTGGACCAGATGCGCTCCGGGACCGCGCTGCGCACGTGCATCGAGATCTGACGCCTACGTGAAGGGTGCTCATGTCACTGCCACTTGAGGGACTGTCCGCCGTCGTCACCGGCGCCGGTCGCGGCCTCGGCCGGGCCGAGGCGCTGGAGCTCGCCCGGCTCGGGGCGGCCGTCGTCGTCAACGACTTCGGGCAGCCGGGCCGGGACGGCACGGGGGAGGCCTCGGCGGGACCCGCCGAGGAGGTCGCCGCCGAGATCCGCGCGAGCGGCGGGCGCGCCGTGGCGCACACCGGCGACGTGGCCGACTTCCAACAGGCCCGTCACCTGGTCGAGTTGGCGGTCGCCGAGTTCGGGAAACTGGACGTCCTGGTCAACAACGCGGGCATCCTGCGCGACCGGATGGTCTTCTCCATGAGCGAGGGGGAGTGGGACTCGGTGATCCGGGTCCACCTCAAGGGACACTTCAACACGACCCACTTCGCCGCCGCCCACTGGCGCGAGCGTTCCAAGGCGACGGGCGCCCCCGTCTACGGGCGCATCGTGAACACCTCCTCGGAGGCCTTCCTCGCGGGCTCCGCCGGCCAGCCCAACTACGCGGCCGCGAAGGGCGGAATCGTCGGCCTGACCACCTCGACGGCCCTCGCGCTCGCCAAGTACGGCGTCACCGCCAACGCCATCTGCCCGCGCGCCCGTACCCGGATGACCGAGGACGTCTTCGCCGGCTTCCAGGAGCCCGACGAGGGCATCGACCCGCTCTCGCCCGAGCATGTCGCCCCCCTCGTCGGCTACCTGGCCTCGCCCGCGGCCTCCCGCGTCAACGGACAGCTTCTCGTCGTGCACGGCGGCATGGTGGCGATCGTCGACCGGCCGCGGGTGCGGGCCAAGTTCGACAGCAAGCAGGACACGTTCACCTACGACGAGCTGGACGCCGTCCTCACCCCGCACTACGCGGAACGCCCGGACGGGGAGACGTTCGGGGCGGTGGAGGTGCTGGGGCTCAAGCGCACCTGAGACGGGACCCGAGCGCAGGTGAGACAGAGGGAAGGGCCCGCACATCGGCATTGATGTGCGGGCCCTTCCCGTCTCTGCCGTCAGGCAGCCGTGCCGGTGTCCTCGGACTCCTTGCGGTGCCGGCCCTGGGGGGCCGTGTCACCGTCCTGGACCGATACCGGCCCCCGGTGACGTCCGTGCCCGGCGTCCTCCTGGGACCCGGCGGACAGCGGCTGCATGGTGCTTGTGTCGCTCATCGGAAGGATTCACCCCGTCAACAACATGATCTTTCTAACAGCCCGGCGAGTGTAACCAGCACACCTCGGCCGGAATCCAGGCACCCACGCCGTTCGGCACTACTTCGTTACAAGACGCCCCAACGGAGCCTCCCGCAACGGCACCGGACGCGCCACGACGGGCTCCGCGGACTCCGCCGGCGCCGACCGCTCCTCCGCCGCCGGGACGGCCGTACCGGCGCGGAGCGGATCCTGTGGTTCCGCCTCTCCCCAGGGCACCGTCACCGGTGCCACACCGCACGGCACCTCGGCCGTGGCGTACGGCAGTCGCAGCACCCCGTCCCTGGTCCACAGCCCCGCGCCCGTCAACCACCCCTCCGGCGCCGGAAGATGGTGGACCTGCCGCCGGTCGGGCCGCCACAGTCCCAGCCAGCCGCCCGTCGGCCCGTCGACCCGGAGCGCCACCGCACAGCTCTCCGGCATCAGCACCCGCCCGGGCTGGATCGCGAACGGCGTCACCGCGCAGTCCGGCACCCGCAGGCACTCCGGGAACCGCACCGGCAGCGTGCTGCCCAGCACCCCCCACCCCAGCCGCTCCTCGCCCGGCGACGGCGCGTCGGAACGGATCAGCAGCAGCCCGCTGTCCGGGTCGGCCAGCAGCAGCCGGTCGTCGCTGCCGTCGGCGATCTGCAGCAGCGGGGACACCTCGCCGCGCCGCTCCAGGTCCACCACGACGGCCTTCGTACGGCCCCCCGCCTCACGGTCGAGGGCCAGCATCCGCCCCGCGCGGTCCAGCCACGCCCCGCCCGAGCAGCGCCCCGGGATCTCCGCCACGCGCTCGGGCCCGAAGGCCCCGCCGGCCACCAGCCACAGCGTGCTGGCACGCAGGCCCACGGCGAGTGCGTACGCCCGCTCGCCACCCGGTGCCGGCGGCAGCAGCCGCAACGCGGTGGACTCCTCCGGGCACTCGACGGCGCCGATCGGCACCTCGCCGGTGCCGGGCCCGGTCGGATACAGCAGCGAGAACACGTGCCGCCCCTCCGACCTCCGCCGGATGAGCACCCGCCCGTCCCCCATGGGCTGCACCTCGGTGCCGGGCTCCTCGGGCTGGTTGCCCGGCAGCGGCACGGCATACGGCTCGGGGCCGTCCAGCGTCCAGCGCTCCGGGAAGAAGGAGTCGCCGTCCAGGGCGAGGCGGGCGGCGTAGGCACCGTCCGCGGTGATGGTGCAGCCTGCCCGCGGGGCCTCGTCGTCGGGGGCAGCCTCGGGCTCGATCGCACAGGCCGTCATCGTCTGGTCACCTCCGGCCACGAAGCTAGTTTTCGTACGCACAGACGGGGGACGACGAGGCTCGCACTTCACACATAAGGGTGGCAGCGGAACGATTCGCCTGAGGGAAGGGAGGCCGTTGTGCTGACCGGGGCCGCCGCGGTTTCGACCCCGACCATCGGTTCTGTGCCGCAGATCAGCCAGGTAGCCTTTTGTCCGTGCCCCGTCTGTCTGAAGTCATCGCCGCGCTGGACAACCTGTGGCCCACCGAGCGGGCCGAGTCCTGGGACGCGGTCGGCACGGTCGTGGGCGACCCCGACCAGGAGGTCACCCGGGTCCTGTTCGCCGTCGACCCCGTCCAGGAGATCGTCGACGAGGCGGTGAAGCTCGACGCCGACCTGCTGGTCACCCACCACCCGCTCTACCTGCGCGGTACGACGACGGTCGCGGCCTCCCACTTCAAAGGCCGGGTCGTGCACACCCTCATCAAGAACGACATCGCCCTGCACGTCGCCCACACCAACGCGGACACCGCCGACCCCGGCGTCTCGGACGCCCTCGCCGGCGCCCTGGACCTGAGGGTCGTACGCCCCCTCGTACCGGACCCCACGGACCCCGAAGGCCGCCGCGGCCTGGGCCGCGTCTGCGAGCTGGACCACCCGCTGCGCCTTGCCGACCTCGCCGCACGCGCCGCCGCACGCCTGCCCGCCACCGCGCAGGGCATCCGCGTCGCCGGCGACCCCGGGACGACGATCCGCACGGTCGCCGTCAGCGGCGGCTCCGGCGACAGCCTCTTCGACCAGGTCCGCGCGGCCGGCGTCGACGCCTTCCTCACCGCCGACCTGCGCCACCACCCGGCCTCCGAGGCCGTCCTCCACAGCCCCCTCGCGCTGCTCGACGCGGCGCACTGGGCCACCGAGTGGCCCTGGTGCGAGCTGGCCGCAGCCCAGCTCGACGAGATCTCCGACCGCCACGGCTGGGACCTGCGCGTCCACGTCTCGAAGACGGTCACCGACCCCTGGACCAGCCACTCCCCTTCACCTGGAGCCCCCAACTGAACGCCGCGCCCGCCGACCAGATCCGCCTCCTCGACGTCCAGTCCCTGGACGTACGCCTGCAGCAGCTCGCGCACAAGCGCCGGTCGCTGCCCGAGCACGCCGAGATCGATTCGCTGACCAAGGACCACACCCAGCTGCGCGACCTGCTGGTGGCCGCGCAGACCGAGGAGAGCGACACCGCCCGCGAGCAGACCAAGGCCGAGCAGGACGTGGACCAGGTGCGCCAGCGCGCCGCCCGCGACCAGCAGCGCCTGGACTCCGGCGCGGTGACCTCCCCGAAGGACCTGGAGAACCTCCAGCGCGAGATCGCCTCCCTCGCCAAGCGCCAGGGTGACCTCGAGGACGTCGTCCTGGAGGTCATGGAACGCATCGAGTCCGTGCAGGAGCGGGTGCGCGAGCTGACCGAGCGGGTCTCCTCCGTCCAGTCGAAGATCGAGGACGCGACCGCCCGCCGGGACGCCGCCTTCGAGGAGATCGACGGCGAGGTGGCCACGGTGACCAAGGAGCGCGAGGTCATCGCCGCCACCATCCCCGCCGACCTGCTCAAGCTCTACGACAAGCTGCGCGAGCAGCAGGGCGGCATCGGCGCGGCCAAGCTCTACCAGCGCACCTGCCAGGGCTGCCGCCAGGAACTGGCCATCACCGACATCAACGAGATCCGCGCGGCCGCCCCCGACACCGTGGTGCGCTGCGAGAACTGCCGCCGCATCCTGGTGCGCACGGCCGAGTCCGGTCTGTAAGGGGCGCGTTCCGTGCGGGAGTTCATCGTCGAGGCCGACGGCGGGTCGCGGGGCAACCCCGGCCCGGCGGGCTACGGATCGGTCGTACTGGACGCGGCGACGGGTGAGCCCCTGGTCGAGGCGGCCGAGTACATCGGCGTCGCCACGAACAACGTCGCCGAGTACCGGGGGCTGCTGGCGGGCCTGCGGGCGGCGTACGAGCTCGACCCGGCCGCCGCAGTCCACGTCCGCATGGACTCCAAGCTGGTCATCGAGCAGATGTCGGGCCGCTGGAAGATCAAGCACCCCGACATGAGGCCGCTCGCGACGGAGGCGTCCCGGATCTTCCCGCCGGACCAGGTGACGTACGAGTGGATCCCCCGCGAACGCAACAAGCACGCGGACCGCTTGGCCAACGAGGCGATGGACGCGGGGAGTCGGGGCGAGCGGTGGTCGCCGACGACAGCAGGAACCGAACGGGTCGAGGACACCGCCAAGTCGGCCGCCGACGTGCGGGCCGCCCGTACCGTCGCCAGTCCCGGCTGGGCGCCCGCCGACATGGGCGCACCGGCGACCTTCGTGCTGCTGCGGCACGGGGAGACGCCGTTGACCCCGCAGAAGCGGTTCTCGGGGAGCGGCGGCACCAACCCGTCCCTGTCCGAGGTCGGCCGGGAACAGGCCGAACGGGCCGGGGCGGCGCTGGCCCGGCGCGGGACCATCGAGGCGATCGTCGCCTCCCCCCTCGCCCGCACCCGTGAGACGGCCGGCATCGTCGCCCGGCACCTCGGCCTCGAGGTGAGCGTCGAGGACGAGATCAGGGAGACGGACTTCGGCGCCTGGGAGGGCCTGACCTTCGCCGAGGTGCGCGAGCGCTACCCGGACGACCTCAACCGGTGGCTGGCCGACCCGACGGTGGAACCCCCCGGCGGTGGCGAGAGCTTCGCGGCGACGGCGACCCGCATCGCGGCGGTGACGGACAAGCTGGTCGCGGCGTACGCGGGCCGCACGGTCCTGCTCGTCTCACACGTCACGCCTATCAAGACCTTCGTCCAACTCGCCCTGGGCGCCCCGCCAAAGGCCCTGTTCCGCATGGAACTGTCGGCGGCCGCCCTGTCCGCGGTCGCCTACTACGCCGACGGCAACGCGAGCGTACGGCTCTTCAACGACACGTCACACCTGCGCTGATCACCTTCGCTGACCGAGGGCGGCCGCCTCCCGGGCGAGGGCCTCGACCCGCGTCCAGTCCCGGGCGGCCACGGCGTCGGGCGGAAGCATCCAAGTCCCGCCCACGCAGCCGACGTTGGGCAGCGCGAGGTATGCGGGGGCGTCGGCGGCGCCGATCCCACCGGTCGGACAGAACCGCGCCTGCGGCAACGGCCCGGCGAGAGACTTCAGATACGCGGTCCCCCCCGCCGCCTCGGCCGGGAAGAACTTCATCTCCCGCACCCCCCGCTCCAACAGCGCCACCACCTCCGACGTGGTCGACACCCCCGGCAGGAACGGCACCCCGGCCCCCCGCATCGCCTCCACCAGTACGTCCGTCCACCCCGGGCTGACCAGGAACCGCGCCCCGGCCGCCACCGACTCCTCCACCTGCTCCGGCGTGATCACGGTCCCGGCCCCGACCACCGCGTCCGGAACCCCGTCGGCGACGGCCCGTATCGCCTCCAGCGCCACCGGCGTCCGCAGGGTCACCTCGATCGCCGGCAGCCCCCCGGCGACGAGCGCCCGGGCGAGCGGCACGGCATCGGCGACGTCCTGGATGACGACGACGGGCACGACGGGGGCGAGGTCCAGCACGGAGCCGGGCAGCGGGGAGGTCATAGCGTCATCGTGCCGCCGCAATGCAGCATGCGCAAAGCTCATTGCGCATGCTGCAACAAGGGTCCTTGAACCGCCTTCGTGTCAGTGCACCTCATCGACGAGAACATCAAGCGTCCACGCCTTCCCGCCCCCCTTGGGCGCCTCCACCTCCACCACGTACCCGAGGTCCCGCAACGCCTCCACCAGCTCCGCCGGCCCCTTCGGTGCGATCCCGGCCGTCAGCAGGCTCCGTACGATCCGCCCCTTGGTCGCCTTGTTGAAGTGGCTGACCACCTTCCGCGTCGGCGCGTGCAGCACCCGCACGCTCGCCGTCCGCCCGGCCACCTCACCCTTCGGCTTCCAGGCGGCCGCGTACGCGGAGGACCGCAGATCAAGCACGAGCCCGCCCCCGGCTACCTCGGGCAGCACCTCCGCCATGGGCGCCCGCCAGTGCGCCCCCAGCGCCCCGACCCCCGGCAGCTTCACGCCCATCGAGCAACGGTAGGAAGGAATCCGGTCGTTGATCCGTACAGCACCCCACAGCCCCGAGAACACGAGCAGCGACCGCCCTGCCCGCCTCTTGGCGCCCGCGTCGAGCGAGCCCAGCCCCAGGGCGTCGTACAACACCCCCGTATAGATCTCCCCGGCGGGCCGAGCCCCCGCCGCCCTCAGCCCGGCGTTCTTGGCGACCTCGCCCCGCAGTCCCTCACTCAGCCCGAGCACTTCACACGCCTTGTCCTCGTCCCCGGCACACAGCTCCACCAGCTCCCCGAGCACGGCCTCACGGGCGGCGGTCAGCCCCGGCAACGACAACGACTCCAGCTTGAGCGGGGCGCCACGACCGGAGGAGGCGGCCTTGCCTTCGGACGGCGGCAACAGGACGAGCACGGACGAACTCCTTCTCTTGAGCTCCGGACAGCGTACGGGCCCCCGACTTCTGACGGCGCCGGTGATCGTGTGCCACGATCGACGGAACGGGTCCCGATCTCATGGACAGGTGATCTTCCGATGTCTCAGTCTGGCGAGCGACCGCAGGAGGGGCGTGACATGACTGCCGTGGCGCACGAGTCCACCACGCCGGCCGAGGGCCTGCTGGACATCTTCCTGTCTCTCGACACCCCGGAGGGCTTCCGGGCCGAGTTGATCGAGGGGGAGATCGTCGTGACACCGCCGCCGGACGGGGACCACGAGGACTACATCGGGCTGATCGTGAACCAGGTGATCAGGAGGTCCAGGACCGACATGCAGTTCTCGGGGAACAAGGGACTGAAGCTGCGGAGCGGTGGCGGATGTCCGAAGGACCACGTGATTCCGGACGGCACGTTCGCCCCCATGAAGTTGCGCCTTTATCGCGGCGCCGATTCCTGGATGCCCTGCGAGGGCGTCGCCATGGTGCTGGAGGTGACCTCCACCAAGCCCAAGGCCGACCGGGAGGCCAAGCGCCGTTGCTACGCCCGCGGCGCCATCCCGCTCTACCTGCTCATCGACCGCGAGGCCTCATCAGTCACGCTGTTCAGCGACCCCGAGAACGACGACTACCGAGAGCACTGCACCCGCCCCCTCGGCAAGCCCCTCACCCTCCCCGAGCCGTTCGCCTTCGACCTCGAGACAGCGGACTTTCTCTGACCCTCCCGGCGTTGCACCCTGAGCATGACGCGAAAGGGGGCGACGCATGGAACAGGCGCTGTGGACGAGGGCTCGGCTGGGCCGCTGCGGCCCCTCGCTCGACCTCCTCACCGCCCGCTTCGACAAGCACGTCTACTCACCCCACGCCCACGACGAGTTCACGGTCGGCGTCTGCGTCGGCGGTTCCGAGGTCATCGACTACCGAGGCGGCCACATCCGCACGGGCCCGGGCTCGATCGTCGTACTCGCCCCCGACGAGGTCCACACCGGCGGCCCGGGAAACGCGACCGACGGCTACGCCTACCGCGCCCTCTACGCCGACACCACCCTCCTCACCGACGGCACCCTCGGTGGTCTCCCACACTTCCGCGAACCCCTGATCGACGACCCCGAACTGGCCGCGGCCATCCTCTCCACCCACACCGAGCTGAGCGCCTGCCCCGACCCCCTGGAGACGGAGTCCCGCCTCCCCTGGCTCCTCACGGCCCTGGCCCGCCGCCACTCCACAGCCCGTCCCACCTGCGACGAGGTACCGGGCGCCGAGCGCATCGCCCTAGTCGTACGGGACCGCCTGGCGGACGAACTCCTGGAGCCCCCCTCCCTCGCGACCCTCGCCGCGGAGCTGGACCTGTCCCGCTACCAGCTGCTCCGCGCTTTCCGTACGACGATGGGCATACCGCCGTACGCCTGGCTCGCGCAGCACCGCGTGGCCCGGGCGCGCCGCCTCCTGGACGCGGGCCTGCGTCCGGCGGAGGTCGCCTCCCTGGTGGGCTTCGCGGACCAGGCGCACCTGACGCGCTGGTTCCGCAGGGTGCTCGGGGTGACGCCAGCGGCGTACCGCAACAGCGTTCAAGACGGCAGGTAGGGGGTCGGCCGATGCTGTCTGTATGACTGCACGCGGCTGGTTCCTGTTCTCCCTGATGGGAGTGGTCTGGGGTATCCCGTACCTGATGATCAAGGTGGCGGTGGACGCCCCCCTCTCCCCGTCCATGGTGGTGTTCACAAGGTGCGCGCTGGGAGCCCTGCTCTTGCTGCCCTTCGCGATACGGGGCGGCGGCCTGCTCCGCGTCCTCCGCTCCCACTGGCTACCGATGCTGGCCTTCGCGTGCATAGAGATCATCGGCCCCTGGTTCACCCTCACCGACGCCGAGCGCCACCTGTCCAGCTCGACGGCGGGCCTGCTGATCGCCGGGGTGCCGATCGTGGGCGTGGTGCTGGCCCGCTTCTTCGGCAACGCGGAGCGGCTGGGCGTACGGCGGATGGCCGGGCTGGGGCTGGGCCTGGCGGGGGTGGGGGTGTTGACGGTCCCGCACCTGACCGGCGGCGACGCCCGCTCACTCGGCGAGGTCATGCTGACGGTACTGGGCTACGCGACGGCGCCTCTGATCGCGGCCCGCTGGCTGAAGAACGTCCCCACCCTCCAGCTGACGGCACCGTGCCTGGCCCTGGCGGCCCTGGTGTACGCCCCGTCGGCCGCCCTCTCCTGGCCTTCCTCCCTCCCCTCCGCCTCCGTCCTGTCGGCCCTGCTGGGCCTGGGCGTGATCTGCACCGCCCTCGCCTTCGTCGCCTTCCTGGAGCTGATCAAGGAGGTCGGCCCGACGCGGGCGACGGTCTTCACGTACGTCAATCCGGCGGTAGCGGTAGCGGCCGGGGCGCTGTTCCTGGGCGAGCGGCTGACGTGGGGCATCGGAGCGGCGTTCACGCTGATCCTGACGGGGTCGGTACTGGCGACGATGGCGGGCCCGGTCGCCGAGGGCCCGGACGGTTCGGACGGTCCCGACCGTCCGGAGACGGACACCCGCACCCGGCGGGTAGCATGGTCATCACGGCAGACGAGCCGGGCGGGCGGCCGCGTGGAGTCCCCTTGAGGGGCTTCCCGAGGAACGTCCGGGCTCCACAGGGCAGGGTGGTGGCTAACGGCCACCTGGGGCGACCCACGGGACAGTGCCACAGAAAACAAACCGCCCAGCACTTCGGTGCCGGGTAAGGGTGAAACGGCGGTGTAAGAGACCACCAGTGCCCAGGGTGACCTGGGCAGCTAGGTAAACCCCACCCGGAGCAAGGTCAAAAGGAGCGCCGTGAAAAGCGCTCTGCGGGGACGTTCGAGGGCTGCCCGCCCGAGTCCCCGGGTAGACCGCACGAGGCCGGTGGCAACACCGGCCCTAGATGGATGGCCGTCGCCCCGGCCCCCGCGAGGGAACCGGGGAACAGAACCCGGCGTACAGCCCGACTCGTCTGCCGCTGCATGCGGCTTTGCCTGGCGGGGCCGGCGAGGCTGGTTGTCGTAGCTCGGTTGCGGCGCTGGGCCCTGGGCCGCAGGCGTGCGAGCGGAAGAGCGTGGAGCTGCTTGCGGAGTTCCTGAAGGGGTTCGAGCCGGCGGACCGCTCGGCTAGGGTCGTGTCGGCCCGTGCATGGAGAGGGGCTTGCGGCGGAGGGGAAGTACGTGGCTGTTCTTGCTCGAATGGCGTTGGACGATGGCGGGTCGGTCCTGGTCGAGACGCCGGCGGCGGACTCGGACGGGCCGGTGAAGGCAGGCCGGATCGGTGATGCCATCCATGATCTGCCGATGAGCTTGCAGGCGGCCCTGGGCACGGTGACCGAGACCGCACGGGCAGCGCTGGAGCAGTTGCGCAGGGCCGGGCCCACCGAAGTCGAGGTGGAGTTCGGTGTCGATCTGTCGTGCCAGGCCGGGGTCGTGATCACCAGGGGGGAGGCCGCGTGCCATCTCAAGATCAGGGCGACGTGGCGGCGCGGAGAGTCGGGTACCGGTACGGATGGCTGACTCCGGGGACGTGGACCGGTCGGTGACGGGCAGTCATGTGTCTGCCGCGGTCGCCCAGATCCTCGACTCGGCAGGTGAGGTGGCCGGAGCCGGCTTCCTCGTCGCGGACACGATCGTGGTCACGTGCGCGCACGTGGTCTCTGCCGCAGGTTTCGGCCCGGGCGGCACCGTGGGTCTCGCCTTTCCGCAGGCATCCGGCGTCCCACGGGCGCAGGGGCAGGTTCTCGTCGAACCGTGGCGCGCGCCCGCTGCCGAGGACATTGCAGTGATACGCCTTGCGCAGCGCCCTGCCGGCGTTGCGCCGTTGCCGCTCGGTTCTGCTGGAGGCTGCCGGGGGCATCGGGTGCGTTCATTCGGTTATCCCAGCCAGGCGCCGTCCGGCGGTCATCACGGCTACGGCACGGCCGGCCATCTGCTCGCGCCCGGTTCTGCCGACGCCGAGGAGAGCGGCGCCCTGCTGCAGCTGACCGACGCCAATGACCTGACGACCGGTTTCAGCGGTGCACCGGTGATCGACGAGCAGACCGGCCGGGTCATCGGCATGGTCACCGCCATCGCCGCTCCCGATGTGCATGTGAAGGGCCTCGGCATCGCCTACGCCACCCCCACCGAGGTACTGCGGGACGTCTGGCCGCAACTGGCCGTGCGCGAGGACGCACGCCCCTACCGGGAGCTGGAAGCGTTCACCGCCGAACACGCGGCGTGGTTCCACGGCCGGGATACCGCTGTCGAGCGGGTGCTGGCAGCCCTGGCCGGGCAGCGCCGCGCTGTGCTGCTGCTCGGACCGTCCGGCGCGGGCAAGTCCTCGCTGGTCCAGGCGGGGGTGCTGCCGGCCTTGTCCGCGGGCCGTCTGCCGGGCAGCGACCGGTGGCTGCCCGTCGTGGTGCGCCCGGAGCAGGATCTGCCAACCGCAATCGAGCGAGCCGGGCTGCCCGGCTCGGCCGACGACGGGATCGTCGCAGCCGTGGAGCGCCGGCTCACCGCGGAACCCGGCAGCCACCGTGTCCTGCTGGTGATCGACCAGTTCGAGGAGCTCCTGACGCAGGCCGTCGCAGGCGGGTCCGCGGGCGATCGCCACCTGGCGGCGCTGCGCCGGCTCACCGCCGCCATCACCTCGCCCGCCGCGCTGGGTGTGCTGCTGGTGATGCGGGACGACTTCTATCCGAGGCTCGCCGCGCTCGCCCCCGAACTGCTCGACGCCGTGGCGCCGGGACTGGTGAACGTTCCCGCGACGCTGGACGCTCAGGACCTCGACGCCATGATCACGTTGCCTGCCCGGGCGGCGGGCGCGCACTTCGAGGAAGGACTTCCGGAACGGATCTGCAATGGCAGCACCGGTTCGTTGACACTCTGGCAGTCGCACGACATGGCGCACGTGGTTCCCATCCACCCACTGCCGGGTGTGGACGGGGACCACAACGGTCCCGTGCTGTTCGAGCCGGGCACCGATGTCCTTCTGCACGCGACCGGCAACGGTGTCCAGCAGTGGGACGTCGGCGACCCCTACCAGCCGGGTGCCTCCGCCACCGAGGGCCAGATCCCGAACGGCTTCGAGAGAAAGGTCGTGATCAGCGGCGGACGAAAGAGGCTGCTCGCCGTCGTCGGCGGGGACTCAGGCCAACTTGTCGACCTCACCGGCAGCACAGGCCACCACGTGGTGGCCGACCTGCCCGGCGGCAGTGTCACAGCCTCTGCCGCCGCGTTCACACCGGACGGCACGGTGTTCGCCGACAGTGAGCACACCGGCACCGGGAAGGCGATCCTCCGACTGCGCGACACGACGCGTCCGGGTGTTCCCGCGCTTGACACCATCGACTCCATCGACCAAGGCGTGGTCAGCATCGTCTTCAGCCCGGACGGCCGGATCATGGCCGTGGCCGACAACAACGACGCCACGAACGGCCCCTATCCCGCCGGGCCGTCGGTGAAGCTGTTCGACGTGCACGACCCGGCCCACCCGCAGCAGCTCGCCCGGCTGTCCGCCAACGCGTCTCAGGTCGCGATCTCGCCGGACGGCCGCCTGCTCACCGCGAACACCGCAGAGACCCTGCTGACCTGGAACATCTCCGATCCCCGCCACCCCGTCGCCCGGCCGACCTACCGACTGACGCCCGCGAGACTGGGCTCGGGCAGTGCCAGTGCGTTCCGCCCGGACGGCCAGTGGATCGCGGTCCGTGACAGCAGTGGCACGATCCGGCTGTGGAAGGTGGACGGTGACCGCCTCACCGCTACCCTCGGCATCATCCACGCGCCCGGAGCCGATGGCATCCCGTCGTTCAGCCCGGACGGACGCACCCTCGCCTTCGTCGAGGACGGCGACCTGGGCAATGTCATCGGTCCGGAGGACAACCGCGCGCGAGTGGCCCTGTGGGACGTCACTGATCCGCAGGCTCCCGTCCCGCAGGGGGGAATGGCCCACCAGGACTCTCTGGGCATGGCGAGCATGGTCGCCTTCAGTCCCACCGGGCACTTCCTCGTCACCACGATCTCCCAGTCGGTGGACCTCTGGAGCACCCTTCCAGAAGACAACGAGGACGAACTGTGCAGGGCCGTGGGCGATGTCATCACCTCGGAGGAATGGCGCGAGTATGTACCCCACGAGCCATACACCCCGCCCTGCCGACAGCCCAATGTCCCGGCCTCGACGGTTCCCGTACCGACCCGCACGTCGTAACGGCACGAGGCTGGGCTGCCGGCCCGCAGAGGACAGTCGGCCCGGGGGTGACGTTCGGTCTCGCGCCCTGCTGCATCGCCACGGACGGAGAATGCGCTGCTCACTCCCCGCTCGACGATCTCTCACATCTGCGGATTCACCGAACGCAGCAGTTCCAGCAGCCCCTGCGCGGGAAGCAGTCGTTCGTCGGTGATGGGGTCGCGGCTGAAGGGCATCAGGCTGTTGCGGAAGTTCCGGCATTCCTCCAGCGCCCCCAGGAAGTACTCCTGGTCGATGGCCCACCCCAGCGCGGCCCAGTTCTCGGGGACCTTGAGTAGATGTCCGTATGCCCCGAAGGCCAGGTTGGCCGCGGAGTTCACCTGTGAGGCACGCCCCGGGAGACGATGGCCCTGATGCGGTCGAGCGGGATGCACCGGTCGACCACGCGGCGCGGGCACTGCTCGATCTCCTCCACGAGAACGAAGGGCTGTACACGCGTACCGAGGTACACACCCTGTCGCTACAGCAGGTCTCCTCGCCAGCTGATGGACGTGAGGGCCGTCAGGCCACCGTTGGCCAGGCCTTTGTAGGACACCGTCAGCGACGGGCCCAGCTCCTGCGCGAGCCGCCGCGCCAACGCCGAACCCGCACGGAACAGCTGTTCCCACTCGGCCTCGTACTTGCCCTCCTCCCGGTCCCGCAGTTCACGGTTGAGGGTGTCGTCGATGCCTTTCGCCCACGCGTAGAGATCGGAGACGAGCCCCTCGGACAGGTCCAGGGCGGCGGCCGGGTCGGCGGGGAAGAAGTCCCCGAACCCGTCGGAACGCAGGGGACCGTACTTGAACTCGCCCTCGACGGTGATGTCGACCGGGTGCGGCGGTGTGCCGTGGCTGTCGCGTTCCCAGTGGAGACGGTCGCAGCCCCAGCACACCCACTTCGTCGAGCCGTGGCGTTCGTCCCAGTAGCGCACCGCCCACGACGGACCGAGGTGCCGGGCCAGCCGCTGGGAGAGAGCCAGGCCCTGCGCGACATGCCTGCGCAGGTCGGGACGGGAGGTGAATCCGTCCTTCGGGCGGGAAAGTCCCCAGGAACGCAGCGCGTCCGCCAGCTCCCCGGGGAGGGCCAGCCGATCGTCGTCCAGCGGGACGTCACGGGTGAAGGCGTCCTGGTCCGGGTCGGCCCAGGAGACCTCCGGCTCGTACAGCGGCGACGGCCCGCCCCGGGCCTGCACGAGCAGAACCCCTGCTCCTTCGCGTGTCATACCGGGTTGGCTCCGATCACGTATCCGTTGTCGCCCACGCTAATGGCCAGGCGCTGCGTCTTGCCCTGGAAGGCCACCTCGTAGATGGGCCTTTCCGCGTCGGCGGGCGGCTTGACGCCCGTCAAGCCCTGATCCACCAGGGATGGAAAGGGGTCGGCGGGGGAGGCAGGACACGGCGTCTGCTACCGCCGACCAGTACGCCCCTACGTGCCGCCAGGTACCCTCGAACACATCGCCAACGCGGCCCGACGGGCTTCCGCTCCACCCAGGTGGAGTTTCGAAGGACATGCCCCCACCCGCACGAGTCTCTTCGTGCTGCCTGGGGGAAGTCCTTGCTGTTCCGCGCGTCCGCGAAAACGGTCGCCGTCATGGCACTCGACGGTTCGCTGTTCCTGCACCTCACCGACAACTTCGTACACATGCACGGCTATCGGCCCGGCACATCGGAAACGCGTTCCTGGGAGCGCAGCATCCCCGTCCTCGCCGCCGCACTCAACGACGCCGGCCTCGGCGACGTCGAGGTCATGCTGGAGTACTCGCTCCCGCTGAACAGCAAGCGTGCGGATGTCGTGCTCGCCGGAGTTCACCCCCTTACGGGCGAACCGTCGTACGTCATCGTGGAACTGAAGCAGTGGAGCCAGGCGCTGCCCCACGAGGACGACCCCACCCTCTGTCATGTCGACGCGTATGCCCACCCGGTCCTCAACCCCGTTGAGCAGGTGCGCCGGTACTGCGAGTACCTCGTCAACTTCAACGGGGCGGTGGCCGAACACGGGCACCGGGTGGCCGGAGCGGCGTACCTGCACAACGCCACCGAGTTCGGCGTGGCCGGGCTGCGGGAGATCGAGCGTGACGAGCACGGGCTGCTCTTCACCGCGGAACGCCGCGGTGCTTTCCTCGACCACCTCCGGACGAGGTTGAGTGACAAGCAGTCCGGGGCCCAGGCGGCGGACGAACTCCGGGCGGGCGCCACGGTGCCCTCCAAGCAGCTCATGTCGGTGGCCGCCGAGGAGGTCCGGGAGCGCACCCAGTTCGTCCTCCTCGACGAGCAGCAGGTCGCGTACCGCATGGTGCTCAACGCGGTGGAGAAGGCGAAGCGCGCCGACCGCAAGGAAGTCGTGATCGTCACGGGCGGTCCCGGTACCGGCAAGAGCGTGATCGCTCTCCAACTGCTCGGCGAGCTCTACCGGCGCGGCGTCCCCGCCCTGCATGCCACTGGCTCGCAGTCGTTCACGAAGACGATGAGGAAGGTCGCCGGAGCCCGCAAGCGGGAAGTCCAGGACCTGTTCAAGTACTTCAACAGCTTCATGACGACCGAGAGGAACAGCCTGGGCGCCCTGATCTGCGACGAGGCGCACCGCATCCGGGAGACCTCGGCCAACCGCTACACGCGCGCCGAGCATCGCACCGGCAGGGCGCAGATCGACGAACTCATCGACGTCGCCCACGTGCCCGTCTTCTTCCTCGACGAGCACCAGGTCGTCCGTCCCGGTGAGATGGGCACCGTGGCCGAGATCAAGGCGGCAGCGGCTAAGCGGGAGATCCCCTGCCATGTCGTGCCGCTGGACAGTCAGTTCCGGTGCGGTGGGAGTGACGCCTACCTTCGCTGGGTGGTCCGCCTCCTGGGCCTGGAGCCGGGCGGACCGGTCGCGTGGGAACCTGACGGCCGCATGCAGTTGCTGGTCGCCGAGAGCCCCCAGGACATGGAGGCCTTCCTCGAAGCCCGCCGGACGCGGGGGTACGGCGCCCGGATGTCCGCGGGCTATTGCTGGCGTTGGTCTCCCGAACCCAAGCCCGGTGACCCACTCGTCCCGGACGTCGTCATCGGCGACTGGGCCCGCCCCTGGAACTTGCGCGGCGACCGCTCCGTGTCCGGCGCGCCCCCGGCCGCCCTCTGGGCCACCGACCCGGCCGGCTTCGGACAGGTCGGCTGCGTCTACACCGCCCAGGGTTTCGAGTACGACTGGTCAGGCGTGATCATCGGCCCCGACCTGGTCTGGCGCGGCGACCGCTGGGTCACGGACCGCACGGCGTCGAAGGACCCGGTGTTCAAGAGGTCCACTCCCGACACGGAGGTGGACCGCCTGATCCGCAACACGTACAAGGTGCTGCTGACCCGGGGCATGGTCGGCACGATCGTCTACTCGGCGGATGCAGAAACGCGGGAAAAGCTGCGGAAGTTGGTGAACGGAGGGCGGAAGCGGGAGCCCGTACAGGTCTGATTGAGGAATACAGGCTTCCGTTCTGGTCAGGAAGGTCCGCCGATCGGGGCGACGGGATACCCCATCAGGTCTGCCTCCTTAACGATCTCCGCGAAGGAGGCGTCGGGGTTCAGACGAGTGACGGTCTCGCGCGTCAATGGGCGCCCCTCAAAGACGTGGCGCACGGCGTCGATGTCGACGGGCTGCTCGTAGTAGTCCTCGGCGAACGACACGAACACTTCGGGTGTTGGGTTCGTGAGCAGGCCGAGCATCCAATCCGAGCCGTCGGGATCCCCATGGCCATGGGGGAAGTCGATACGGCCGGCGTGCCAGCTCGTGTCTCCTGCCTCACGCCACAGGCAGAAGGTCACCCCGGGCAGGCCGTCGTACATGAAGGCAGGTTCTTCGACCTGAGCGCGAAAGACCTCGGGAACCGAGTCGAGCACCCCTGGCCAGACCGAGTCATCGGCGTACGGGCTCATCGGTGACTCGTGGTCGAATCCACGTATGTAGGCGCCGGCGGGGGAGAAGACGATGTCGAACTCGTCGCCACTGCCGTTCCGCATCGAGAAGACCTCTTCGGTCTCCGACCAGTGCGCGTTGAACGAGTAGTGCCTCGAGTCCCCGGGATTCAGTACGGCCTCAGCCGCAGCGATGGAAAGGCATACATGCCTCAGCCTGCCGAGGCTCGGCAGGGCCGCGACGGCGTCGTGAACGGTCATGAAGCCATTCAAACTCACGGCACTGACAGGGACATCCGGCCACGATGCTCATGGATCGGGCCGACAAGCCTCCCTTCGGTATCGCCGTGGGCGGCCGTTTTCCTAAGATCACGGCTACCGGTTGCGGCCCGACGGGCTCCCCAGGACATGCATCACCCCGCACGAGTCACTCCCAATCCCGCCAAGCTCCTCGACGAACTCAGCGACAACATCATCAAGGGTGCAGGAAGCGTGGAACAGAAAGGGTAGGTCGTGCGATGATCCACAGCGAGGAGAGTGTCGCTGCCGAACTGGACCGCACTCGGCAGCGTCCCGCGATCGAGTCGGCTCCACCGGTTCTGGCCGCTTTCACTGTCGATGTCTTCGAGGGGACCCCCGAGGCGTACGCGCTCCGCGTGCGGCAGGTCCTGTCCGCAGCCCTCCAGCTGGCCTGCACGGCGGAGTTCGACGACGAGGATCTGCCGACGGACGAGTTCCCCGACTGGTTCACGGCGGCCTCCGTCCGGGACGGCGAGGCACCGGCACAGGAGTTCGTCCGACACGGCCGCGCCGCGTACGTGGACCACAGCGGTGGAGGCCCCTGGTCCTTGCAGAACTGGATCTACCGGTTCGACCCGGAGGAGGAATCTCGCGGCTGGGAGTTCTGGGACGTCGTCCCGGTGGGGCCGTCGCGTCTCCGCGTCTGGGTCGACAGCTGGGGGGAATCCTTCTTCGGCTCCCTTGAGCTGCTGTGGCTGCTGTATGCGGCCGGTGCCGCCCACGTCGAGGGACCGGAAGTCCACAAGGCGGGTACGTGGGCGGCCGAGGTGCGCGGTCGGTGACAGAGGCAGAGCAGCGGCGTATTGTGCGGGCGGAATTCGCCGACTCCACGATCGCGGTGTACCAGGCATACCCGCGGGAGATCGCGGAACCGGCGTTGCGCGCTCGGACGTTCGTAGCGCCGTTCAAGCGCGAACGCATGACGTGGGTCATCAAGCCGCGTTCACAGACCACGACCGTCCTGCTGGCCGCACCGGGCGCCGGCTGATCTACACCACGTCGATGCCGTAGTCCTGGACGAGTTCTTCCAGACCGCCTGTGTAGCCCTTGCCACCGAGGACGAAGTCCCAATCGCCGTTGGACCTGCGACGGAAGGAGCCGAGAACCAAGGCGGTCTCGTGCGGCCGTCCGTCAGAGACCGCTAGGCGTCCCAGCTCGGTCATGCCTGGATCAAGAAGCCGGATGCAGGCATCTGTGAATCCGGAGAGATCGGCATCAGCGTTGACTTCTGGGTCGATGGCGGCCACGAGCACGAACCTGTCAGCTGCATCTGGCAACCCGTCGAAGGACACGCAGATCGCGGCCTTGTCCGGCTCCGATGCGGGAAGGGCCCGCACTGAGCCGTCCGGCGTCTGCGGGTTGTTGAAGAAGACGAAGTGATCGTCACTAAGTACGCGGTTGCCACGGCAGACAAGAGCGCACACGTCCAAGGCAACGCTTCCGGTCCATGACATGCCCAAGACGTTGTAGTCGTCTGGCAGCCGAGTGTCCGGCCCCGAGGGCGTCGGCTGTGTTGAGACTTGCCGACCCCCCTCACCCAGCCGCCCGCGCAGCCCATGGCGATGCAGTAGATCGACGAGTTCAGGGCCCGAGATTAGTTCCAGCGGCTTGCCGCTTGCGAAGGTATGTGAGCCAGGGCCGAACCCTGACGTCGTCACGAGGACACCCTTGTTGGCACCCGCATCCTGCACGGTCCCGTACAAGTCGCGCACGGCGGTGGGCGGCACCGTGTTGCGGTAGCGCTTCACCTGCACGACGATCTTGCCACCTCGAATCGGCGTCGGATCCAGTGCGTCGACGTCCACACCGCCATCATTGGAGCGTTGGGTGGTCACTGCCTGCATGCCCATCGCCCGGAAGAGATCGGCGACGAGATTCTCGAAGGCGATCGGATCCATGTTGTACAGGTCTGGTTCCTCATCGCTGCCGTGGGTGACAACGCGGTTCCCGACGTCCTGCGGCTGCCGACTCGGCCGTACTGCTGTGAGTTGGTCTGGCCGAGCCGAGAGCTGCCCTCGGAGCGCATCAGCCAGGCAACTTCCTGCGTCAACCTGTGCCAGGTGGAGGTCACTGAACGAAGAACGCGATGCCATGACAGTCGCGAGGCAGATGTGGCCTGGCCGGCCCGTCGTAGGGTCGTGCCCATCGACGAACCCGTTCAAGGCCACTGACTCAAGCGCGCCCAGCTCGTCCGCAGCGAAGAGCTCATGCAGCACAAGCAGCATGCACTGCGCGAGAACTTCCCTGTAAAGAGCACGACGCTGGCCTACCGGGCGAGGGGTCTCCTTGTCCTGGTCGACTCCGGACATGTACCGAACGGCCTTGATCTCCGGCACGATGCTGTAGTCGGGCAACTCCCAATCCAGCACCAACTGTCGGGCTGCCGAGTCGTAGGCTGCTGCCACCTGACGCGGGAAACCTTCCGGCCACGCCGTCGAAGCGTAGAGAGCAGCAGAGAAGTACTCGACCACGGAATCAGGATCCCAGCGCCTTACGCCTTCGGTTACCGAGACGACGCCAGCGTTGTGCCGCCGGACATCAGCCAGCTGAGCATCTGCCCACTGTTGGTACTCACGCTGGTACGACGCCAGCTGCTGCTGTCGATGCCCCTCCGCGGCCTGGGCAGCCTGCCAGTCCCGCTCGAAGCGCGCCTGTGTTTCGGCCTGCGCCTGGGCCCGGCGACTCGCAGTCCAACCGCTCTGCGTTTGGTAGTGATTGAAATCTGGCATGGGAACGGGCCGCGCCAATGGTCCTGGATCAAAGGGCTGGACCTCTTCGGGCCGCATGAGAGAGGAAGCCCGAAAAGCCGGAGCCTGGCACCCTAAGGCGAGAAGCCCTTGCAGCGACGCAACCTGTGCGTCCAGTTCCGCTGTGCGACGTTGCGCCTCTGCTTGCCTGTACTCGCGGTGGTTCTGGGCGGCTTGCCGTTGGTAGGCACGTGCCTGTTGTTCTTGCTGCCTCCGCTGTCTGGCTTCAGCCTCCTGCTGGCGCTGTTGCTGCCGTTGCATCTCGGCCCAGACGCCGACAAAACCACTAGAGCGACGACTCATGTGCTGCAGGCCCTCCCCAGGACATTGGCAGCCGAAAGGCACTTTGGTTGTCCCCACAACCATTTGTAACGAGACGACTCTATCCAGCAATCACCGTCTCGGATATCCACTCGGCAAAGGCAACCCGCTCGAGCCATCCCTGCAGGTCAACATAACTGTAGGTTAGCCATGGCCGCTCCGGACCGCAGTGCCCAAACAGTCGCCTTCCCCAGCTCTCATCCAGCCAGGTGTGTGGGCCCGCAGAACGGTCTGTGAACGATGCTTGACATGGGTCATCAAGCCGCGTTCAGAACCCCTTTTCAGAGGGAGGGACGCTCCTGTCTGCTACGGAAGGAGTGCCAGCGCCTCTTTCAGGTTGTGCTCGGCGATCCCCTGCATGAAGGCTCGGTCGGGGTAGTCGCCGTCAAGCAGGCGCAACGGGCCGGCAACCAGGGACAGGCGCATCGCGAGCATGTAGAGGTCCAGCCGCTCTGGGTCGAGGCCGGGCCGTGACAGGGCCGGGTAGTGCCTGCCGAAGCGGAGCTGGAGGAAGACGTGCTCCCACTCGATGTCGAAGTGCATGAGGCCCTCGATGTCGATCAGCACCGCGTGGCCCTCGGCGTCGACCAGGACATGGTCGGGGCCCAGCTCTCCGTGGATCAACCCGTATTCCGCGCGGGGGGCCACCAGTTCGGCCAAGCCGTGGAGACGGTCACGCAAGTGACCGTCTGATGCCGCGATCCTGCGATCTCTGCCCGAGGCCTCTTCCAAATCGCGCAGGGCCCGATCAAGAACCAGTTGCTCGCAGGAAACTCCGCTTGCAGTGCCACCCTGCTCCAGCAGATCCACCCGGCCGTACTTCGGGGCGAGGCATCTGTGCATGATCTCCACCATCGCGGCCAGGTCGTTCAGGGCCGCAGTTGCCCGGGCGGGATCGCTCTCAAGGAGTGCTTCGAGAGTTCCCGAGGAGACGTCCTCGACCACGGCCACGTCCGCCGGGTAGCGATGCCGGCTCTCGTCCGCCAAGAGGACCCGCGGAACCCTAACGCCCAGGTTGTCCAGACTCCGCTGTGAGGTGAGGAACGCTGCCAGACCTGAGGCGGGTGCGAAGGGGTCGCCGGCATCGATTCCGTTCTGGCCCGGCCAGAAGTTCTCCTCTTCGGCCCAGTTGTAGACGATCACGCTCGCCATCGGGGTTCCGTCAACTCGAACCCGGTACACCCCCTTCTTGCTGCCCCCGCGCAACCGGTCCACCGCTGTCACACAGCAACCCGGTCCCAGCACGTCACGCACGACCCCCGACAAGTCCTCGATCTCCGCGAGCTTTCGCATCGGCAGAACGTATCGAACAGCGTGTTCACGCGCGCAGTGAAATCAGCCTTCCTCAACATCCGACTACCGCCCAGCGGCACGCGCCCCGCCCCGGCTGACGAAAAGACTGGCGTGTGCGCCGCCTACAGAAAGGTCTGTGAGCGAGGCTTGACGTGAGTCTTGCTGTCATGCCTTCAGGCTTCGGGCGAGAGTCGGAGCA
Organism: Streptomyces sp. NPDC101152; assembly: GCF_044768275.1. Taxonomy (NCBI): domain Bacteria; kingdom Bacillati; phylum Actinomycetota; class Actinomycetes; order Kitasatosporales; family Streptomycetaceae; genus Streptomyces; species Streptomyces sp. NPDC101152. The sequence goes on from NZ_JBIWPO010000014.1 coordinate 74,420, forward strand.
GCCGCCCCGCGGAGGCCTGCTGCTGGTCGGCGCTCGCGCCGATCCGGACCGGATAGCGTCGGTCGGGTGGAGCTCAATCTCACCACCAAGGAGCCCGACGGGCTGACGCGGCGAGCCCGACGCTTTGTCGGCGTGCACGGCATCAAGGTCGACGTGCCGCCGGTGGGTCGGCTTAGGGAGCAGTGGCTTGCACTGGGGGTTCCGTCGGCGGAGCTGGACCGCGTGACGGTGTACCAGGAACGTTGGGGTGGTCTCGTCCTGCCTCCTGCTCCGAGCTACGACGGTGGACCCAAGTATCTGGATCCCGACCTTCCGGAAGGTTCGCCGGCCGAAGGGTGGTGGTTCGATGCGGGGCCCCAGCGGACGGCGCTCCCGTACTCGTTCGTGATCGGACCCGCGGGCGAGTTCGGCATCCTTGGCGATCGTTGGACGCCTCTGCACCAGACCGTGGAGGGGTGGGTGGAGTCCCTCGCGCTGGCCCACCATGCGTCTACGCGTGCGAAGGGGATCACCAGGGTTACCGGCGATGCGGTCGACGCCATCGCCCTGGACTCCTTCACGCTGGTGAGAGAGGTCATGGGGCTGGCGGACACCTGGTGGCGGGGTAGCGACTCGCTGGTGGCGACTTACGCCGGGGAGGCCGAGTGCTTCTCAGACCCCACGTGCCGCACCGCGTGGATCTACTCGGGGCTCGATGAGTGGGGACTGTATGACGGTGTCAGGGACGATGACGGGTGAAAAGGATTGTTCGGCGCCCCTGACGCTCCATCCGGGCAGCGGACGGGGCTGCACGGCGGAGGCGGTGTTCCAGCACCTCGTGGCACGAGAACCGTTCACCGACCGCGCCGTGCAGAGTTGCGGACTGATTCCTGTGCCCGTGGTCCGGAGAGTAGCGGGCAAATCATTGGCCTGATCTGCTCATCGCACATTACGTTCGGATGCCATGGTCGTAGTGTCCAGTGAAGGTCCGACGCAGTGGACGGCGTGGCGTGAGGGACTGGAGATTGGCAGTCTCCTTGCGCTGGTCAGGCCGGACCAGCGGTGCTTCCTCATCCATGACGGCAGCTCTGACGCACGTGGACCCCTCCTGGATGCCGCGCTGGCGACCTTGGAAGCGGACGTGTATGCCGAGGTCGACGAAGCAGATGCCGACGCTCACGGGGATCTGAGCGCACGGGGCTTCGTCGTTCACCGACGAGAGCATCACTACCTCTTGCCGACCGATCCCGGCCGCACGGGACTGACCAGGCACCGGCCGCCGACCGCGTCGGCCTTCCTGTCGGTGCAGAAGGCGGACGCGGATCGCTGGCGGGAACTGGACGACGCGTTGCGCCAGGACGTGCCGGGCACGGCGGGATGGCGTAACGATCCTGAACGGTTCGCTGGAGACACGTTCACCGATCCGGAGTTCGATCCGGCCACCTACCTGCTCGCCGCGGACGAGACCAGCGGGCAGTACATCGGCTTGATCCGTGTATGGAACACCTCGACGGGGCCTCGGCTCGGGCTCCTCGGCACTCTTGCCGGGCACCGACGTCGGCGAGTGGCGGTGGCACTGCTCGCCGAGGTGTTCGATGTGCTTCATCGGCGGGGTCAGGGGCATGTCCGGTGTGAAGTCGACGCCGGCAACGCGGCTTCCAACGCGCTCATGATCGGGATCGGCGCTGAACGCGTTGGGGGCACTGTTGAGTTCGTGCGTTGGTGGGCCCCAATGCAGGGCTGGACGAACAGCGTGACGCCCTCTCGACCGTGACGGCTCGCCCGTCATCCCGCCTCGCCGATCACCGTGAACCGAGAGATCACGTCGGGGCGCCGGACACTCGAGGCGGGCCAGCGGACCCGGCGTTCGTTTCCCGGATCAGAACGATCGGTGTACCGCTTGGCCCCGGCGGCGTTTCCATCGCCGCCACTCAGTAGGGCACATTCCGCCTCGAGGTCGGCCACGCCGACGGGTTCGGGGATGCCGAACCCGTCGGCGTCGGCGGAGGTGTCCCGGCCTCACCTCACCGTCGGGCTCGGCGACACCGTGCTGTTCGCCGGCGGGGTGAGGACGACCTGAGGCTGGCCCGCGACGGCGGGTGGAGGGGTCAGGTCCTGGGCCGGAAGGTCCGGGGAGGTGGTCTCCTGGCCGAAGTCGACCAGGCCGGTCTTCTCCATGGCCGAGATGTGGTCCAGGACGGTGTTGTTGACCCGGTCGGCCAGAGCGCGGACCAGCGAGTTCCTCGTGGTGGTGCGGACGCCGGCGACCGTGGTGAGGAACTGGCCGTTCGTCGTGCGCAGCGTCGTGGCCAAGTCCATGTCGAACTGCTTGCCGCTTTCCCCGTTCAGCCGGGATGCGAACCCCTGCTGTTGGAGCGATGGCTGGTTGGGCAGTGCGATGCCCAACTGGTCGGCGACGTCGCGGCACGCTGCGTCCAGCGCGGCATCCCCGGCCACCAGTTGCTCCCCGGCGTTCCTGACCGCCTTCGTGGTCCCCTTCTTCAGCGCCTTCTCGCCGACGGGGTACTCCCACAGGCCGGCCGCGCGCACCTCGACCACGAAATCCCGGTCTGCTGCCGTGACCGGCCCGGTCGCCGGGTCGGCGACGACCCGCGACGGTGCACTGCCGACCTTCTGGACTCCGAGCATGGCGGGATAGAGGAGGGAACCGAGGGTGAGGCTGACCGCACCACCTATGAAAAGAGTTCCCGCCGCCTTCCGTGAAACGAGCACCGTGTCTCCTGATCCGGTTCATCGGATCCCGCACACACGGTACTTACGGACGTCAGGGTCTCGCAGGCCTCTTGTGCTCGTCATGGGTTGGCAAAGAGATCGTCGGCCGGTGAGCGTCCGACGAGCCGCCGGTTCCCCGGGTGCGAAGTAGGGCCGTTCGACCCTGACGACGGCCAGGGAAGAGGCCGTTAGGCCCTAGGAGCCGGGTGTCTCACCGCCGACCATGTAGCGGCGGCCGGGAAGGGGCAGGACCATTCCCGCACTTCTGGCTCTTCCCGGCTCGTCGAAGGCACCGACTGATGAGGAGGACGCCGTTCGGTCAACGCGATGGTGATGGGGTCGGAGCAACGCACCCGGAGCGGCAGGAGTTGCCGCTCGACGTCGCCACCGGGGGAGGGGAGGGGCTCCTCAGCCCGCGAGCTCCTTCCGGATGCGGTCCAGCATGAACGTCGACGACTCCCGGGCCCGTTCCTCCCAGGCGAAGACGCAGGCCGTCGCCACGCCGTCGAAGTTCAGTTCGCGCAGGGTGCCGAAGAAGGCGTCCCAGTCCTGTCCGAGTGTCATGTCAATACCTGGTTGCCGGGAGACTTCGGCGCGCCCGGGTGTCGGGGCGGGGCTACGAGAGTGCCGCCGTCGACACCGCCGTCACCTTCACGGTGTTGTCGCACTCGGCGAACACCCCGTCTTCCAGGGCGACTTGATGCGCCCCGGCGCCGCGCAGACCGATCACCAGGGTCGGGTACGACACCGGCCGTGAACCGGACGTGCAGTAGCCGTCGGCCTCGCCCTGCACCTGGACGAACGTCAGCTTCACCCACGCCTTGCCGCCCGGGGCGAGCCGGACCACGGAGGCGGAACCGAGGGGCGTCACCTTCAGCGGGGCGTTGTGCTCGGGGGAGCCGTTGCCGGCGCCTGCCACCGTCGGGTGGCCCACGAGGACGCAGGACCGCGCGGAGGTGTTGGTGAACTCGACGATCGCGGCGCCGGTCCCGGTGCCGGCCGGACGGTGGGCGGCCTGGTGCGCGGTGACCTTCAGGGCGGAGGCGGGGCAGGTCTTCGGGCGGGCACCGGAGGATTCGGATACGGGCGATACGGTCGCGGTGGGCGTGGGCGCCGCGGACGACGGGGCGGCCGACCGCGACGACGCGGTGCTCGGCGCCTTGCCGGTGGGTGCCGTCGACGGCGAGGCGGCCCCGGATGCGGAACCGCCCGCCTGGCAGGCGCTCAGCGTCAGGGTGGCGGAGAGCGCGGCGACGGCCAGTGCGGCCTTGTGGATGCTGACGTACGGCATGAGGTCCCCCGAGGTCGGATACGGCGCCGGTCCCCACCGGCGCTCGCCGATGGAGACCGGACGGCCTCACGCGGGGGTTCCCCTGTGCGTCAGCTGTGACCGGGCGGTGACGGGACTGCCGCCGCTCCAGGACTTCGGTGATCAGGCCGCAGCAGCAGCCTCCTCCTTCTCGATGCCGACCGTCGCGTCCTGGTCGCCCTTGCCGCGCAGAGCGACCACGCTGAGCAGGCAGCAGGCCAGGGCGGCGATGCCGCAGACGACGTAGCCGATGGCGTAGCCGTTGCCGAGGGCCTCCAGGGCGATGGGGACCGCGCCACCGGGCGGGGAGGCGGGCGGGACCGAGTTGGAGGCGAGCGGGCCGCCCTCGGCCGCGACCTGCCCGGCCGCCGCCTTGACCTGGGCGGAGAGGCCGGAGGATGCCAGCTTCCGGGTGAACTCGTCGGCCGCCCGGCTCAGCGCGATCGCGCCGATGACCGCAGGGCCGAGCGTGAAGCCGAAGTCGCGCAGCAGGCTCGTCGAGGCGCTGGCCATGCCCGCGTAGTGGACCTCCACGGTGTTGACGGCGGTCGCGGTGATGGAGGAGACGGTGAGCGCGAAGCCGATGCCGACCAGGCCGATGGGCAGGATGAGCGAGGTCAGGGCGCGGTCGTGGACCGAGAGGTTCGCCGCGACGAAGTCACCGGCCGCCATCAGTGCGAGGCCGGCGCCGAGCACCCAGCGTGGGCTGACCTTCTCCAGCAGCCGGGAGATCAGCGGCATCAGCAGCAGCGTCCAGGCGTTGAGGAGGATGAAGGCGAACGAGCCGCGCAGGGGGCTCTGGTGCTGGATCGGGCCGAGCCGGATGCTGGTGGCGTAGGCGGTGCCGAGGTAGCTGAACATACCGACCACCGCGACGAAGGACGCCACCGCGAACGCGCGGTTCTTGAACAGGTCCAGCCGGAGCAGCGGGGAGGCGGCGCGGTGTTCGGCCACCAGGAACAGCACGATGAACACTGCGGCGACCACGTACGCGATCACCACCGGTGTCGCCGTCCAGCCGTCCGCCGGGCCCTGGATGACCGCGTACAGCAGGGCGAACATGCCGATGCCGATGGTGATCTGGCCGGCCAGGTCGAGGGAACGGCCCTCCGGGGCGCTGGAGTTCTGCGCGAAGAGCTGGCTGAGCAGCGTACTGACCAGGGCGAGGCCGGTGACCACGATGAACGCCCAGCGCCAGGAGCCGTAGTTGCCCGTGATGCCGCCGAGGACCGGGGCGACGAAACCGCCGCTGGACAGGGCCGCCGCCCAGATCGTGATCGTCCGGGCGCGGTCGCGGGCGGAGTGGGTGCCCGCGGCGATCATGGCCAGCGAGGTCGGGAACAGCGCCGCCGCGCCCAGACCGGCGATGGCCTGGCCCACCCAGAGCATGTGGATGCCGGTACTGGCGGCGGCAAGCGCCTCGCCGACCACCAGCAGACCGCCGCCGCCGACCAGCAGCCGCTTGCGGCCGAAGAGGTCGCCGAGGACGCCGAAGGTCAGCTCCAGGACGGACACCGGCAGCAGGAACGCGTCCGAGATCCAGGTCAGCTGCGAGCCGACCGGATGCAGGTCCTGCTGGAACAGGCCGTTGAGGGTGGCCGGCATGGCGAGGGCGATCTGCGCCAGGCAGACCGCGAAACAGCCGGCGACCAGCGTGCCGACGGGCAGGCCGCCGGACGCCGGCCCGGCGGCGGTGGACTCGGGCTTGGTGCGCGCTTCGGTGGACACGAGGGGCTCCCCTTTGAGCGGGTGTACGGGGGCTGACGGCGCCGTGAAACGCTGCGAATGTAGGGCGGTTTTTCAACGGCGGTCAATAGGGTGCCCAACATTGGGGGAGTCCGGTCCTGAGTCCGACTCTGAGTCCGGTCCGGTCGCGGTGTGTGGCCAGCTCGTGCTGAGGGAGCGTTCCGTCACCCGGGCCAGATGCCGGGTGAAGGTCTCGCGGGTGTCCGGGGTGAGGGTGCGCAGGGCGATCAGCGCCGTGATCACGACGTCGCACAGCTCGGCCTCGACGTCGTCCCAGGTGTGGCTGATGCCCTTGCGCGGGTTCTGGCCGGTCGCGCCGATCACCGCCTCGGCGACCTCGCCGACCTCCTCGGAGATCTTCAGGACGCGCAGCAGCAGGCTCTCGCGGTCGCCATGCCGGCGACCCCCTTCCAGCCACGCCCACAGGGCGTCGACGGCGGACCAGAGGTCGCCCGGGGAGGTGGGGGAGGCAGGGGAGGTGTTCCGATCAGTCATGGGCGCAACCCTGCCCCAGCGGGGTCACTCCCCGAACAGCGGCTCCTGCGACTCGAACTGGTGCTCGGACGCCTCGTCCTGCTCCGGCTTGCGCAGCCGCCTGGTGCGCGCCCCCACGACCAGTGCCGTGGCCGCCGCCGTCGCGCCGAGCGCCGCCGGGACCATCCAGCCCCGGTCGACGACGTGCCCCAGGGCGTGGTCGAGGGAGAGCCGGCCCGGACCGGTGACCGCGAGACCGGCGGCGGCGAGGGCGAGGGTGGCCGCGTACTCGAAGCCGCCCTCCTGGTTGAAGAAGCCGTTGGGCGCGTGCACCGCGGACGCCCCCACCATCGCGCCGGCCGCCGCCGCGCCCGCCGCCGGGGTCGCCAGGCCCAGCGCCAGCAGGGTGCCGCCGCCGGCCTCCGCGAGGCCCGCCGCCGTGGCGCTGGCCTTCCCGGGCGCGTAGCCGACGGACTCCATGAACTGGCCCGTCCCCTCGATGCCGTGGCCGCCGAACCAGCCGAACAGCTTCTGCGCGCCGTGCGCCGCCAGCACGCCCCCGGTGCCCAACCGGAGCAGCAGCAGGCCCAGATCACGACGATCGAATGCACTCACGATGACTCCCGGAAAACGACGACGGAAACAACCATGGAAACGACGACGGAAACGACGATGGAGCAGCGAACAGGAACAGTCCCCTCCGCGTATCCACCGTCGCACCGCCGACACCTGCCGTACCTGTCCGCGCGGCCGTTCGGGTGGCGGGAGGCCATGGCCCTTGGTTGGCGCGATACCGACCCTTCGCCGGTCAGGCCCTCGACGGGGCCCTGTTCAGCGGGTGTTACGGTCCCGGGATGCACGGTTCTTCTCCGCTCACCCGGCGTGCCGCGCTGGGTCTTGCCGCCGCCGCGCTGCCCCTCGCCGCGGCGGCCCCGGCACACGCCACGACCGTCGTCGGCGGTGCCCGGCTCGCCCGCACCGGGATCCAGGGCGCCGGACTGCCCGGGAAACTCACCGCCGCCGCCTGGGTGGTCGCCGACTGCGACAGCGGAGAGGTGCTCGCCTCCTGCAACGCCCACCGGCGCCTGCCGCCCGCGTCCACGCTGAAGATGCTGTTCGCCGACACGGTGCTGAAGAAGTTCGAGCCCACCGTGCGCCACACGGTGACCGACGCGGAGATCGCCGACATCCCCTCCGGCTCCAGCCTGGTCGGTATCAGGTCCGGGATCACCTACACCGTCCGGCAGTTGTGGCAAGGCGTCTTCCTGCGCTCAGGCAACGACGCCGTGCACGTCCTCGCCCACATGAACGGCGGGATCGCCAGGACGGTCGCCGAGATGCAGGCCAAGGCGGCGGACCTGCAGGCCCTGGACACCCATGTCGTCAGCCCCGACGGCTTCGACCACCAGGGCCAGCTCTCCTCCGCCTACGACCTGACCCTCTTCGCCCGGCACGGCCTCAAGGACCCCGACTTCCGCGCGTACTGCCACACCAGGACCGCGAACTTCCCGGCCGGCGGCAAGGGGACCTTCCAGATCCAGAACACCGACCGCCTGCTCACGGGCGCGTGGGGCCTGCGGATGTACGACGGCCTGATCGGCGTCAAGAACGGATACACCAGCCACGCCGGCAACACCTTCACCGGCGCGGCCACCCGCGGCGGGCGGACCCTGCTGGTCACGGTGATGCACCCGAGGGCCGGCTTCAACGCCGTCTACGAGGAGACGGCCGCGCTGCTCGACTGGGGCTTCGGGAAGGGCGGTTCGGCGAAGCCGGTCGGCACGCTGGTCGAGCCGCTGAGCGAGGGCGGTGCGCCGGCGGCAGCCCCGAGCACCGCGCAGGCGGCCGGAGCGCCGGGTGCGGCATCCGGCGGGCCCTCGTCCTGGCGGCTGCTGGAGGGCGCGGGCGGCACGGTCGCGCTGCTGGCGGGCGGGGCGTGGGCACTGCGCAAGGGGCGCAAGGGACGCAAGGAGTCGGGGCGGCACGCCGGTTGACGTTCGCGGCAGCCGTTCCGCCGCACCGGTGCGTATCCCGCGGTCCCACGCGAGATCCACCCCCACCCGGTGTGGTGGAACGACTGCCGCCTCCCCCCTCGGATTGGTCTGCGGAACTTCAACCCCCCAAGTGTGAAGCTCCTGTGGAGATGATTTGAGCATAAGTCCTTGACCGGCCGCAATGGTCCGGACGCTGAAATTCCGTTTGTAAGAGTTGGCGAGTTGACAAACAGTCGGGTCCCTCAGCCCCGCCCCACGTACGGCATCGCGGTGGCCATCACCGTCGCGAACTGCACGTTCGCCTCCAGCGGCAACTCCGCCATGTGCCGCACGGTGCGCGCCACATCGGCCACGTCCATCACGGGTTCCGGAACCACACTGCCGTTCGCCTGCAGCGCGCCCGTCCGCATGCCCTGCGTCATGTCGGTCGCCGCGTTGCCGATGTCGATCTGCCCCACCGCGATGCCGTACGGCCGCCCGTCCAGCGACAGCGACTTGGTGAGGCCGGTCAGCGCGTGCTTGGTCGCCGTGTAGGCCACGGACAGCGGGCGGGGCGTGTGCGCCGAGATGGACCCGTTGTTGATGATCCGCCCACCTCGCGGCTCCTGCTCCTTCATCTGCCGGAAGGCCGCCTGGGCGCACAGGAACGCCCCGTTGAGATTGGTGTCCACCACGTGCCGCCACGCCTCGTACGGCAGGTCCTCCACCGGCACCCCGCCGGGCCCGAACGTCCCCGCGTTGTTGAACAGCAGGTCCACCCGCCCGAACCGCTCCACGGTCGCCGCGAACAGCCCCGCGACGTCCTGCGGTTGTGACACGTCGGTGCGTACGGCGATCGACGTGCCCTCCGGCACCAGCGCCGCCGTCTCCGCGAGCGTCCGCGGCCGCCGTCCCGCCAGCGCCACCGCCCAGCCCGCCCGCAACAGCTCCACGGCGACCGCCCGCCCGATCCCCGACCCCGCACCGGTCACCACCGCGGTCCTCACATCATCCCTGTCCGTCATGCCCGGCAGCGTAGGTGAGGGTGGCGGGCGCGCAGGGGCTCAGACCGGTGTGACCGCCAGGTCGGGTGAGGCGTCCTCGCCCGGGTAGCGGACACCCACGCGTTCGCGGATCGCGTCGAGCGTCCGCATCACGGCGAGGGTGCCGTCGAGGGGGACCAGCGGGGACTCGCTCTCGCCGGCCCGTAGCGCGCGGATGACCTCACGGGCCTCGTGCCTGAGGCTGTTGCGCGGGCCGTCGGCCGGGTCGGCGGCGAACTCCTCGGGGTCGCGGCCGTCCCGGTGCAGCACGAACCGGTCCGGGAAGAAGAAGCCGTACGGGATGTCGATGCGGCCCTGCGAGCCGGTGACCGAGGCCGAGGTGGCCGTGCCGCCGATGATGGAGCAGTGCACCGAGGCGAGAGCGCCGCTCTCCCAGGAGAGCAGTGCTCCCGTCTGGAGATCGACGCCCTCGTTCGAGAGCACCGCTCTCGCCGTGATGTCCGACGGCTCCCCGAGCAGCAACTGCGCGAACGACACCGGGTACACCCCGAGATCCAGCAGCGAACCGCCACCCTGCCGGGGGTCGCGCAGCCGGTGCGAGGGCGGGAAGGGGCCCGCCAGCCCGAAGTCCGCCTGCACATGGCGCACCTCACCGATCGCGCCGTCGTCCACCAGCCGCTTCAGCCGCCGCACCAGCGGATTGCAGTACATCCACATCGCTTCCATCAGGAAGCTCCCGCGCCCCCGCGCCAGCGCGACCAGTTCCTCCGCCTCGCGCGCGTTCAGCGTGAACGCCTTCTCGCACAGCACGTTCCGCCCGGCCTCCAGGCACAGACCGGCCGCGGCCCGGTGCGCCGAGTGCGGTGTGGCGACGTACACGACATCGACGTCCGGGTCCTCGGCGAGCGCGGCCCAGTCGCCGTACGCCCGCTCGATGCCGAAACGTTCCGCGAACGCCTTCGCCGACGCCTCGGTCCGGGAGGCCACCGCCACCACCTCGGCGTCCGGCAGATCGACGAGATCCGCCGCGAACGCGGCCGCGATCCCCCCGGTCGCCAGAATCCCCCACCGCACCCTCTCCGCCGTCATCCCGCCCGCCCTCGCTCATGTGACCCTCGGCACCCCGTACGAGCTGAGAGCATAGGTGGGGTATCCACCGGAAAGGGAGGGGCGCATGGCCGAGCAGGGGGCCTCGACACCACACATACGGCAGGCGGCCGGAGCTGCGGCGAAACCGGCCGCCAACCGCGCCGGACGCGGCACCGGACTGCTCGTCACGTTCATCCTGGGCGGCCTCACCGCCACACCCCCGCTGGCGATGGACATGTACCTCCCGTCCCTCCCGGAGGTCACCCGCGCCCTTCACGCGCCCGCCGCCACCGTCCAGCTCACGCTCACCGCCTGTCTGCTCGGCATGGCGCTCGGGCAGCTCGTGGTCGGCCCCATGAGCGACAAGTGGGGCCGCCGCCGCCCACTGCTGACCGGCCTCGCGGTGTACGTCCTCGCCACCGCGCTGTGCGCGTTCGCCCCGGACGTCGAGGTGCTGGTCGCCTTCCGGCTGGTGCAGGGCCTCGCCGGCGCGGCCGGGATCGTCATCGCCCGCGCCGTGGTCCGCGACCTGTACGACGGCACGGCGATGGCCCGCTTCTTCTCCACCCTGATGCTGATCTCCGGCGTCGCCCCGATCGTCGCGCCGCTGATCGGCGGCCAGATCCTGCGCGTGACGGACTGGCGGGGCGTGTTCGTGGTCCTGACCGTCGTGGGGCTGCTCCTCGGCGCGCTCGTGTGGACGAGGCTGCCCGAGACCCTCCCGCCCGCCGAGCGGCACCCGGGCGGTGTGGGCGAGGCCCTGCACTCCATGCGCCGGCTCCTCGCCGACCTGCCCTTCACCGGGTTCATGCTGGCGGGCGGCTTCGCGTTCGCCGCGCTGTTCGCGTACATCTCGGCCTCCCCGTTCGTGATCCAGGAGATCTACGGCGCCTCCCCGCAGACGTTCAGCCTGCTGTTCGGCCTGAACTCGGTCGGTCTGGTGGCGGTCGGCCAGATCAACGGCAAGGTGCTGGTGGGACGGGTGAGCCTGGAGAAGGTGATGGGCGTCGGCCTCGCGATCGTGATCGCCGCCGCGACCGCGCTCCTGCTCATGGCGACCGGCGCCCTCGGCGACGTCGGCCTCGCCCCCGTCGCCGCCGCCCTCTTCGTGCTGATGTCCGCGATGGGCGTGACCCTGCCCAACGCCCAGGCGCTCGCCCTGATGCGCACCAGGCACTCGGCCGGCTCCGCGTCCGCGCTGCTCGGCACGTCCTCCTTCCTCATCGGCGCCGTGGCCTCGCCGCTGGTCGGGATCGCCGGCGAGCACACCGCCGTGCCGATGGCCGTCGTCCAACTGGCGGCAGCACTGGTAGCGCTGGCCTGTTTCATGGGAATGTGCCGTCCCTGGAACACACGTGCGGGTGCGGAGGGAGCAGGGAGCTGAGCGCACCGAGACTGCGCGGCGACACCGCGGAACGAGCCGGACTCGACCCCGGGGAGCTGCGCCACCTCGTCCAGGAGGTCGCCGACCTCACCACCGGGGAACACCCCTGGGCCGCGGGCACCGTCGTGGTCGCCGGGCGCGGGCCCGTGATCGCCGTCGAGGAGGCGGCGGGCTGGGCCGTACGGTACGCCCGCTACGACCCCGAGACCGACGCCGGCGTCGAGCTGCCCGAACAGGAGCGGGTGCCGATGACCGTCGGCACGCCCTTCGACCTGGCGTCCCTCACCAAGCTGTTCACGTCCGTCGCCGCGGTGCAGCAGATCGAGCGCGGCACGCTCGGCATCGACGCGCGGGTCGGGGCGTACCTCCCGGAGTTCCGGGCGGCCACACGGCACGGGATCACCGTGCGGGAGCTGCTGACGCACACCTCGGGACTGCGGCCCGAACTGCCCCTGTACGACTGCGCGGACGACGCGGAACGCAGGGCCGTGCTGCAGGCCGAGGCACCGATCGGCGTGCCCGGCACCTACACCTACTCCGACCTCAACATGCTGCTCCTGCAGTACGTCCTCGAACGCGTCACCGGCCGCACGCTGGACGTCCTGGTCCACGACGGCATCACCCGCCCCCTCGGGATGACCTCCACCGACTTCGGCCCCTGCCCGGGTGCGGCGGCGACGGAGGACCAGCGGCGGCCGTGGGCGAAGGCGGACCGGGGGATGCTGCGGGGCGTCGTCCACGACGAGAACGCGTGGGCGCTCGGGGGAGTGGCCGGCCACGCCGGGCTCTTCTCGACCGCCCGTGACCTCGCGGTCTTCTGCCGCACCCTCCTGGCCGGCGGCTCCTACGGCACCGCCCGCATCCTCGGCCCGGACTTCGTGGAGCTGCTGCTGACGCCCCCCGGTCTGGGCTTCGCGGTGGACCAGCCCTGGTTCATGGGCGAGCTGGCGGGGCGAGGAGCGGCGGGGCACACCGGCTTCACCGGGACGTCGCTGGTCCTGGACCCGGCGACGGACACCTTCCTCGTGCTGCTCGCGAACACGGTCCATCCGGTCAGACGGCACCCGGACAGCGGGCCGCGAGCGGCGGCGGCGACGCGCCTCGCACAGGCCGTACGACGGGTCGGACCGGTTCCCGGAACTGAGAGAATTCCCCGGTGAACGTCCCCGCATCCCCGGCCGAGACCCTCCGCGCCACCCTCGCCGGCCTCCTCGACGGCCTGCCGCCCAAGCAGGCCGCGCAGGCCGTCGAGCGGCTCATCGCCACCTACCGGGGTGCCACCCCCACCGACGCGCCCATCCTGCGTGACCGCGCCGACGTCGCCGCCTACGCCGCGTACCGGATGCCGGCCACCTTCGAGGCGGTGCACGCCGCGCTGGAGGCGTTCGCGCGGGCGGTGCCCGGGTTCGTGCCCGGCAGCCACACCGACGTCGGCGGCGGCACCGGGGCCGCCGGCTGGGCCGTGACCGCCACCTGGCCCGGCGAGCGCGAGGTCACCGTGCTGGACTGGGCCGAGCCCGCCCTCGCCCTCGGCAGGCAACTCGCGGCCGCCAACCCGGCCCTGCGGGGCGCCCGTTGGCAGCGCTCTCGGATCGGAGCGGCGCTCACCCTCGAGAGCACCGATCTCGTCACCGTCTCCTACGTCCTCAACGAACTCACCGAGCCCGGCCGCGCCGCCCTCGTCGACGCCGCCGCGGCCGCCGCCAGGGCCGTCGTGATCGTCGAGGCCGGCACCCCGGCCGGGTACGCCCGCGTCCTCGAGGCCCGCCGCCGGCTCACCGACGCCGGGTTCCACGTCGCCGCCCCCTGCCCGCACAGCGCCGCCTGCCCGATCGCCCCCGGCACCGACTGGTGCCACTTCTCCGCCCGGGTCAGCCGATCCTCCCTGCACCGCCAGGTCAAGGGCGGCTCACTGGCCTACGAGGACGAGAAGTTCAGCTACGTCGCCGCCACCCGGCTGCCCGTCGCCCCGGCCCCCTCCCGCGTCCTCAGGCGCCCGCAGATCAGGAAGGGCCAGGTCCTCCTCGACCTCTGCGAGGCCGACGAACAGTTGCGCCGCACCACGGTCACCAAACGCCACGGCGACCTTTACAAGGCGGCCCGGGACGCCGACTGGGGCGACGCCTGGCCGCCGGACACCGCATCTTCGTAGACCGGCGACCGGATACCGTCGGACCATGGTCAAGAAGCCCGTGCCCGACTCCACCCGCCGCAGTGAGAAGTCCCGCCGCGCGATCTACGACGCGGCGCTCGCGCTCGTCGCGAAGGTCGGGTACCCGAGGACGACCGTCGAGGGGATCGCCGCACGGGCCGGCGCGGGCAAACAGACCATCTACCGCTGGTGGTCCTCCAAGGCGGAGGTCCTCCTTGAGGCCTTCCTGGACCTCAAGCGCACATGCCGCGCGGGAGGCGGGCCAGGAGCCCTGGGTCATCCCCGACACCGGCGACCTCGCCGCCGACCTCAAGGCGTGCTGCGCACGACCGTCGACCAGCTCGAGGACCCCCGGTTCGAGGTGCCCTCCCGCGCCCTGGCCGCCGAGGGTCTGGTCGACGAGGAACTCGGCCGCAGGGTCGTGGCCAAGCTCCTCGAACCCTCGCTCCAGCTCTACGCCGACCGGCTGCGCTCCGCCCAGCGGTCCGGCGAGGTACGCCCCGACCTCGACCCGCGGATCGCCCTGGAACTCTTCGTCCCGCCCGTGGCCCAGCGCTGGCTGCAGCACACCGGACCGATCTCCTACGCGTACACCGACACCCTCCTCGACTACGCCCTGCACGGTCTCGCACCCCGTTGAGGCGGGCTCCCCGCCCCCGGAGCCGAGGAAGGTGGGACCATAGGGCATGCTGGTGAGTACGACGGCGAGGCGAGGGGATAGATGAGCGCGGAGTTCGGCGGCCGAACCGGCCGGCAGGGCAAACTCTCCCAGTGGCTGCGCGGACGCCGCCCCAAGGAGGACGGCGCCGACGACGGCGGCCGTGAGGCCCTGCTGCTGGCCGCCGCCGAGGCGGGCCTGCCGCTCGCCCCCGCCGCCCACCCCGCCCCCGGCTACCGCTGCTCCTGCGACCGCGTCGGCTGTCCCACGCCCGCCCGCCATCCGGTGTCCTTCGCCTGGCAGACGCAGTCCACGACCGACAGCGCCCAGATCGAGCGCTGGGCCCGCCACCAGCCGCAGGCCAACTTCATCACCGCGACCGGGATGGTCCACGACGTCCTGGACGTGCCCCTCGAGGCGGGCCGGCAGGCCCTGGAGCGGCTGCTGGGAGACGGGATCGAGGTCGGTCCCGTCGCGGAGAGCGACGACGGACGGCTGCTCTTCTTCACCCTCACCCGCGGCACTCCCGAGGACGAGGACGAGTGGTGGCCCTGCGAGCTGGACTGCCACCCCGAGACCATGGACGAACACCCGGGCCTGCGCTGGCACTGCCGCGGCTCCTACGTCCTCGTACCGCCCGCCCGGCTCCCCGGGGAACAGGGCGTGCACTGGGTTCGCGGCCCGGAGCACCCGCTGCCCGACCCGCTCACCCTGTTGGAGACCCTCACCGACGCCTGCGCCCGCCACGCCGGCGCCGATACCGACCACGCGGACACGGCCTGGCCGCTGCGGAACTGAGAGGCTACGACCCCTGGGCCGAGGTCACGCCCTCCAGCCGGGAGACGACCGACACCGGGCCGCTGCCCGCCGGGTCCACGGCCACCCCGTTGGAGACGAACTCCATCGTCAGGGACTGTTTGACCTCACCGCTCGTCAGCGCCTGCACGCTCGCGTTCTGCGTGGGGATCGTCGCACCGGGCGCGGCGGTCTGCTTCTCGTAGCGGCGCGTGGTGAAGAAGACCAGCGCGCCGCCGTCCGCCGTGCGCAGCGCCAGCGGGGCGTAGTCGCCGGACGTCAGTGGCTCGTCGATGTACTGCGTGACCAGGCCGGGCTTCTTCGCGTTCTTCGCGCGGTCGGACCGCCAGCCGCTGGTGTGCGGACCGTCGGCGAAGGACTTCCCGCCCTTCCTCAGGTACTGGGCGTAGGTGCGGCTCATGTCCTGCGGCCGGACGGCCAGTTGCGTGGAGTTCGCGGGGACGGCCTGGGCCCAGCCGTCCTTGTCCGTCTTGATCGTCGGCAGCGAACCCGGGGTGATCAGCGTCAGGTACGCCACCCGGAAGGGCTTGCCCAGGCTGTCGCGGGTGAACACCAGCAGCCAGTGCAGGCCGCCGCCCTTGTTGCCCTGCGCCTCCGCGACGAACCAGCGCGGCCAGCCCGCCTTCTTGGGGATGGTGAACCTCGCGTCGGTCAGCTCCAGCGGCGAATGCGCCGGATTGCCGCCCGGGTTGGTCCGGTGACCGGCCTTCAGCCGGGCCGCGTCGATGTCGCCGAGGGCCCCGGTGACATGGTTCGCGTCCAGCGAACGGTCGTACGCCTTGTCCGCCTTGTTGTACGCGGTCGTGAACTGCTGGAGCGCTCGCGCCGCTTCGGCGCGGGTCGTGGCGGGGAGCACCTCGCGCTCCCCGTGCACCACCACGCAACCGCTCGCCGTGAGCGACAAAGCGGTCACCGTGGCCGCCGTCAGTACCCTCCGGTCAAGCCTGCGGAGCCTTCGAGGGCCGCGATCCCTGCTCATCAGGTGCCTTCACCTTCCCCTTCCCGGAGGCGAACCCTACCGGGGCGAAAAACAGGGCGAGCGTCGGGACCGGGTACAGCAGCCACACCGTGACCTGGAGGCCGGTCGGGCCGGAAGGTGAACACGCCCTTCAGCAGCGTCCCGTACCAGCTGCCCGGCGGGACGGTGCCGCCCCGGTAGAACAGCCGGCCCGGGAAGACCGCCGCGCCGAGACCCAGGGCCACGCCGACCATCGGGCGCGGGGCGCCGTCGCCGGCCGACACGAACCTCTCCAGCCGGTCCGTCTCCGTGCCCGCGATGTTGCGGATGGCGTGCACCGCTGCCTGCAGGTGATTCAGCTCTCCATCGTCTCCGCCGCCGACGCGATGTTTGAATGCCCTGGTGACTGACTACGACGTGCTCCGCGTCTTCTGCGCGCCGAACGGCGGATACGGCAACGAACTCGGCGTCGTCCGCGAGGGCGCGGTGCTGCCCGCCCGGGCCGACCGGCAGGCGTTCGCGGCCAAACTCGGCTTCAGCGAGACCGTGTTCGTCGACGACCCCGAGCGCGGCGTCATCGACATCTACACACCGACCCTGCGTCTGGCCTTCGCCGGCTACCCCTGTGTGGGCGCGGCCTGGCTGCTCGACGTGGAGGAACTGGTCACGCCGGCCGGTGTCGTCGGGGCGCGTCAGGACGGCGAGTTCTGCTGGATCGAGGCGCGCGCGGAGTGGCCCGCGCCGCGCACGTTCCGCCAGTACGCCACCGCCGCCGAGGTCGACGACCTGCCCGTCCCGCCGAAGGGCGAGTGGGTCTACGCCTGGGCCTGGGAGGACGAGGCGGCCGGCCGGATCCGCGCCCGCGGCTTCCCCGGCCGCGACGACGGCATCGACGAGGACGAGGCGACGGGCGCGGCGGCACTGCAGCTGACGGACCGCCTGGGCCGCGCCCTCAACATCACCCAGGGCGCCGGCTCCCAGATCCTCACGGCCCCCCAGCCGCACGGCTGGGTCGAGATCGGCGGCCGCGTGTACCTGGAACGCCAGCCGGAACGCTGAGCGGCGCGGGCGCCGGAGGCGGGCCTGACAGTCTGGGTGGGCGGTGATCCGCGCCCGTCGTGCGGGTTCCGTGCGGCCCCGTCAGGACCGGTCGAAGCGGAACGGTGCCAGGACCTCCGGGCGGTGGCCGGTGCGGATGTACTCGGTCAGCCGGTGGCCGGTGACGGGGCCCAGGGTGATGCCGAGCATGCCGTGTCCGGTGGCGGCGAAGGCGTTGTCGTGGCCCGGCAGCCGGTCGACGACGGGCAGTCCGTCGGGCAGGAAGGGGCGGCCGCCGACCCAGGGATCGCGGATCCGGCCGACCAGGTCATCGGGGTCGTCGAACCACTTGCCCAGGTAGTGCCGGCTGGCGAGGGCGACGGCGACCACACGGCGCCAGTCCAGCCGGTTGTTGTTGCCGCTGAGCTCCATCGTGCCGCCGATGCGCGTGGTCGAGCCGATGGGCGAGGCGACGGCCCGGCGCTCGCCGAAGTAGAGGGTGTGCCGGGGGGCCGGGTCGAGGTCGACCGAGAAGCTGTAGCCCTTACCGGCCTGCAGCGGCAGGGGCCGGCCGAGGGCGCGGAGCAGACCCGCCGAGCGCATGCCGGCCGCGATGACCACGCTGGAGCAGGGAAGTTCGCCCAGGGTGGTCGACACCCCGTTGACCCGCCCCGCCGCCGTACGGAACCCGGTGACCCCGGTGTTCTCGTGCACCTTGACCCCCAGCGCGGCAAGCGCCTCGGCGAGCCCGCGCGCGAAGGCCTCGGGGTCGACCACGCCCTCCCCCTCCACCAGATAGGCCGCGCGCACCTGCGGGGACAGCGCGTCGTCCAGCAGCCGGGCCTCCTCGCCGGTGACGACGTCGTCCGGCAGCGGATAGCGCCCGTCGGCCATCTCCCGCTGGAGCGCGAGGTGATGACGTGCCTCGTTCGCTGAGAGGAACGCGTGCACCATGCCCGGGCGGGTCAGGGTGGTCCCGACGCCCGCCGCGCGCAGACCGTCGAAGAGATCGAAGGTGTCACGGTTCAGCTCGGCGATCGCCGCGTAACCGCGCCGGAAGGCGGCCGGTGTGCTGCTGCGCCAGAACCGCCACAGCCAGCGCACGAACGCCGGATCGGGCAGCGGCCGCAGATACAGGGGCGAGTCGGGGCGGCCCAGGGAACGCAGGGCGTACCGCACGACGCCCGGAGCGGGCACCGGTGTCGAGTGACTCAGGCAGACCCAGCCGGCGTTGCCGCGCGAGGCACCGGAACCGATCGCGCGTCGCTCGACGACCTCGACCGGCATGCCCTCCCGGGCCAGGTAGTACGCGGCGCACAGCCCCACGACCCCGCCGCCGACCACCACCACGGGAGCGCTCATGACGCGGACCCGTACGCGGCGAGGAACTCCCGGGTCCGGCGCTCCGCCGGACGGTCGAGGACGTCCTGCGGCCTGCCCTCCTCGACGATCCGGCCGCCGTCGACGAAGACGACATGGTCGGACACCTCGCGGGCGAAGGGCAGTTCATGGGTCACCAGCAGCATCGTCATGCCGTCGGCGGCCAGTTCACGCATCACGGTGAGCACCTCACGGGTGGACTCCGGGTCCAGGGACGAGGTCGGTTCGTCGAAGAGCAGCACGTCGGGCCGGAGCGCGAGCGCCCGGGCGATGGCGACACGCTGCTGTTCGCCGCCGGAGAGCTGCTCGGGCCGGGCGAGTCCGCGGTGGGCGACGCCGACCCGGCGCAGCAGGGTGACGGCCCGCTCCAGGGCCTCCGCCTCGGCGACACCGGCCTTGCGCTGGGCCAGCACGATGTTCTCCACGGCCGTCAGATGCGGGAAGAGGTGGAACTTCTGGAAGACCATGCCGACGGTACGGCGCAGCGCGGGCAGATCCCGGCAGACGGTGCGCCCGCCGCTGTGCACCACCTCGCCGGCCACCTCGACCGTGCCCCGGTCGGGCCGCTCCAGCAGGTTGACGCAGCGCATCAGCGTCGTCTTGCCGCCACCGCTCTGCCCGATGACGCTGACGATCCGGCCGCGGTCGACCTCCAGACGCACGTCGTCGAGGACGAGTCGGCCGTCGAAGGACTTGCTGAGCCCCTCGATCCGGACCACTGCCTCGGCGCGGGTGGCGGCCGCGCTCTTCGCGCTGGCGACGGGCTCGGTCATACGGCAGCCTCCTTCCGGTCATGGACACGGTCGTTGACGCTCCCGAGGTCGGCGGCGAGCAGCGCTCGCGCGGCGCGCACCCGGCGCCGTCGCCACGGGGAGAGCGGGACGCCCGCCCGGACCTTGCGCTCCAGCAGCAGAAGGAGCTGGGACAGCGGGTAGCACAGGGCGAAGTAGACGGCGGAGATGACCAGGTAGACCTCCAGCGCGCGGAAGGTCTCCGAGGTGATCAGCCGCCCCTCCGACATCAGCTCGGCGGCGGACACGGTCACCAGCAGCGACGTGGACTTCAGCAGGTCGACCAGCATGGTGTTGGTGCCGGGCAGCGCCTGCCGTACCGCCTGCGGCAGCACGATGTGGGCGAAGATGCCCGCCTTGCCGAGCCCCAGGGCCTCGCCGGCCTCCGTCTGCCCTTCGTGCACGCCGCTGATGGCGGAGCGGAAGATCTCGGACAGGTACGCGGCGTAGAAGACGATCAGACTGAGGCAGCCGGCCGTGAACACGTCCAGCCGGATCCCGGCCGAGGCGAGCCCGAAGTAGGTGAGGAAGATGATGGCCAGCAGGGGGACGTTCTTGAACACCTCGGTGTAGACGGCGGCGACGGCTCGCGCGGGCCAGAGCCTGCTGAGTCGCAGCAGCGCGACCGTCAGGCCGAGCAGCACCGCGCCGGCGAAGCTGACGACCGTGTAGGAGACGGTCTGTCCGAGGGCGCCGAGCAGGTCGGGACGGTAGTCGGACCAGGGGACCTGGAAGAGACCGGACATGGTCATCCCCTCACTTGCCGATGGACGGCGGCGTCCAGTTCGCGGGCCGGTCCACGCCACGGCGTGCGGTGGCGACGTCGGCGGTCGGCTTGAGGAACTGCTCGGGGTCACCGCCGTACTTCCGCACGAGCTCGGCCGTCTCCCCGTCGGTGTACATGGCGTCGATCTGCGCGGAGATCGCCTTCTCCAGCTTCCCCGCCTGCCGGGGGAGGTAGAAGCCGGTCTGGTAGGGCTGGAAGTACTGGTAGGCGGGCTTGGCCTTGACCTCGGCGGCGGTCGGCGGGGTCAGGTACTCGGTGCTGATCTTCAGGTCGGGGCGCTGCTTCTGCGCCGCGATGATGAGCAGCGGGTCGAGGAAGCCGACGTCGACGCGGCCGGCGCCGAGGTCGTCGAAGACACCGTTGGCGTCGGGGTAGGCGTGCAGTTTGGCGCCGGGCACGGACTGGATGGACTTGACCCAGACGTAGCCCTCGACGGTGCCCAGGTTCAGGCCCTTGAGGTCGCCGACCGTCTTGTACGTCCTGCCGTCGCGCACCGCCATCGCCGGGGGCGAGTAGTAGGGCGGGTCGGTGAACAGGCCCTGTTTCTGCCGCTCGGCGGACCAGGCGACACCGCCGACGGTGATGTCCACGCGGCGGGACTGCACCCCGGCCAGCATCCCGGCGAAGTCGGTGACCTGCGGCTCGATCCGCAGACCCAGCTTCTTGGCGACGGCGGTGAGGATGTCGCCGTCCAGGCCGACGATCTTCCCGCCCCTGACCGTGGTGTACGGGGCGTACGGCTCGACGGCGACCTTGATGACACCGGGCGTCAGGGTGCCCAGCGCGGCGGTCTTCGCCGAGACGTTCTTCGGGGCGCCGTCACCGCCGGAGCCGCACGCGGCCACGGTCGAGAGCAACGCCCCGGTCAGGAGGGCGGATATCAGGGAACGCGCACGGATCATCGGCTCGGGCCTTCCGTCTGGGCGCTGAAGGGACCCGCCGTTCACCGCGCTGTGCCCTCGGCGGGGTTCTGATTGGGGCCATACGCTAGGGATCGCGCAGCCACGCGTCATCGGTCACTCCGTACGAGGTTGTGGCCGAAATCGCCCCCTCCCCTGTACGGTGCGGCCAAAGCGGAACCGGCCCGTCGGCGGGAGGAACACCGTGCTGAGCCCGTCACTCGCCCAGGAGATCGCCGCGGACACCTCCGCCGTCATCGGGTTCAACGTGCTGATCACCGACTCGGACGGCATGGTCATCGGCAGCGGTGACACCAGCCGGGTGGGCACCTTCCACGAGGCGTCCGTCGAGGTCGTACGCACCCAGGAACCCGCCACCCACAGCGCCGCCGAGGCCCAACGGCTGCGCGGTGTGCGGCCCGGGTGCACCCTGCCGCTGGTCGCCGGGGGACGGGCGGTGGGCACGGTCGGCATCACCGGGACGCCCGCCCAGGTGCGCCGCTTCGGTCTGCTGGTCAAACGCCAGACGGAGATCCTGCTGCGCGAGTCCGTGATGCTCCGCTCCCGTCTGCTGGCCGAGCGGGCCGCGGAGAAGCTGCTCGCGGACATCGCCTCCTACGATCCACAGGTCGTCGAGGGCGAGTTCCTGATGTTCCGCGCCGCCGAACTCGGCTTCGACCTGCGGCTGCCACGGGTCGCGGTGGCCATCGAGGTGGGCGTGCCCCGCGCGCCGGCCCGCCGGCACCGTACGCCGACCCAGGACATGGCGCTGATCCGCTCGGAACTGCTGCGCACGGTCCGCGAGGTCTTCGCCGACCCGCAGGACGTCGTGGCCTCCACGACGCCCGGCTGGATCGGCGTGCTGCACCGGCTCACCGACCGAGACCCGGCGGCGGACCTGCTCGCGGCCTGCCGCCGGGTCACCGATGTGATCGCCGCCCAGGACGGGCTGACCGCCCGCGCCGGCATCGGCGAGCCCGCCGCCTCCGTCGACGGACTGCACGACTCCTACCAGGACGCCTGCGACGCGCTGCGCCTGGGTTCCCGGCTCGCGGACGGCTCACGGGTCCACGCCATCAGCGACCTGCGCGTCCACCAGCTCCTGGCCGCCGTCGGCCAGCCCGCACGCGGACGCCTCCTCGCGCTCACCACGGCCGAACTGCGCGCCCAGCCGGACTGGCCGACGCTGCGGGACACGATCACCGCGTGGTGCGACAGCGGCTTCAACCTCGTACGGGCCTCGGCGGCCCTGCACGTCCACCGCAACACGGTCGTCTACCGCATGAACAAGATCGAGCAGATCACCGGCCGCCCGCTGCGGGAGCACCGCACCACCATGGCCCTGTATCTGGCCTGTCTCGCGGACCAGTTGGCGGGCGGCGAGGAGGGCCGCTGAGGAAGTGCCCTGACCGTCGCGTCAACTCGTGGTGCCGGCACCCTACGGCAGTGTCAGGACGTCCGCGCCGGTCTCCGTCACCACGAGCGTGTGCTCGAACTGGGCCGTGCGCCTGCGGTCCTTGGTGACGACGGTCCAGCCGTCGTCCCACATGTCGTACTCGTGCGTCCCGAGCGTCAGCATCGGCTCGATGGTGAAGGTCATGCCGGGCTGCATGACGGTCGTCGCGTGCGGGCTGTCGTAGTGCGGGATGATCAGGCCCGAGTGGAACGACGAGTTGATCCCGTGGCCCGTGAAGTCCCGGACCACCCCGTACCCGAACCGCTTCGCGTACGACTCGATGACCCGGCCGATGATGTTGATCTGGCGGCCGGGCTTGACCGCCTTGATCGCCCGGTTCAGGGACTCCCGGGTGCGCTCGACGAGCAGACGGCTCTCCTCGTCCACGTCCCCGACCAGGTACGTCGCGTTGTTGTCGCCGTGCACCCCGCCGATGTACGCGGTCACGTCGAGGTTGACGATGTCGCCGTCCCGCAGCAGCGTCGAGTCCGGAATGCCGTGGCAGATCACCTCGTTGACACTGGTGCACAGGGACTTGGGGAAGCCGCGGTAGCCGAGCGTCGAGGGATAGGCGCCGTGGTCGCACATGTACTCGTGCGCCACCCGGTCCAGCTCGTCGGTGGTCACCCCGGGCGCGATCAGTTTGGCGGCCTCCTCCATCGCTCGCGCGGCGATCCGCCCGGCGACCCGCATCGCCTCGATCGTCTCCGGGGTCTGCACCTCGGGTCCGGTGTACGGGGCCGGCGCGGGCTTGCCCACGTACTCGGGCCGGCGGATGTTTGCGGGGACGGAACGGGTGGGAGACAGCTCCCCTGGTACGAGCAGCGACTGGCCAGACATGGCAGCGAGTCTAACGAGCCGGGGTGGGGGAACATGTCGATGGCGAGAGGAGCTGGTCATGGCCTTGTTCAAGAAGCGCACGGTCGGTAAACCGGGCGAGTGGTACTACTGCCTGAAGCACAAGACGGTGGAGGAGGGGCCGGAGTGCCCCGCCAAGGACCGGTTCGGGCCGTATGCCTCGCGGCAGGAGGCCGAGCACGCGATGGACCTCGTGCGGGAGCGCAATCTCCAGTGGGAGAACGACCCCAAGTGGCATGACGCCCCCACGGGCCGCCCGGACGAGGACTGATCAGGCCGGCGCCCGGTCCGGTGCGGCTGCCGCGCGCCGCTCGCGCAGCCGCACCGCGTGCTCGTTCGTGCGGACGTCGTACGCCATCAGCCCGGGCAGACAGAGGGCCAGGAGGCCGACGGCGCCCGCGCACAGCAGCCCGCCGGACCACACGGACGTCCGTACGCCCCACCAGGCGGCGAAGCCGCCGGAGCGGACCTGGCCGACGGTCGGGCCGACGGAATACGACAGCAGTTCGATCCCGGCGAGCCTGCCCCGCAGCTCGTCCGGGATCGTCTGGTTCCACATCGCGCCCCGGAAGATCCCGCTGACCATGTCGCAACCGCCCGCCACGGTCAGGAACAACAGCACCAGCCATACATTGCCCACCATCCCGGCGCCCGCGATCGCCAGCCCCCACAGCGCGGCCGACAGCACCACCATCCGCCCGTGCCGGTGCACCCGCGAGGTCCAGCCGCTGGTCAGGCTCACCAGCAGCGAGCCGAAGGGCACGCTCGCGTACATCAGGCCCAGGGACCAGTTCGCGTGCAGCTCGTCCGCGAGGAACGGCAGCACGGCGAGCGGCATCGCCAGGAACATCGCCGCGAGGTCGACGGCATAGGTGCCGAGGAGTTCCTTGCGGCTCCAGGCGTACCGGGCACCCTCCGCGATGGCCGCGAGGGACGGCTTCGCGGCCTCGTGCGCGGCGGGCGACGCGGCGATCGGGATCATGAGAGCGACGGACACGACGAAAGTCAGCAGGTCAGCCCCGTACGCCCAGCCGAGCCCCGCGTAGGCCACCACCACGCCCGCCAGCGCCGGGCTCGCGACACCGCCCACCGTCCAGCGCAGGGAGTTCAGCGCCGCCGCTGCCGGCAGGTGCTCATGGGCCACGATCCGGGGCCACAGCGAGTCGATCGCCGGACGCTGGAGCGAGACCAGCGCGGAGGACAGGCCGGCCACGGCGTACAGCGGCCAGACGGCCGGGTGCGGGAGCAGGGCGTTGAACAGCAGCGCGGCGGACAGCAGGCCCTGCCCCGCCTCCGTCCAGATGATCAGCCCGCGCTTGTCCAGCGCGTCGGCGAGCGCGCCGCCGTACAGCCCGAACAGCACCAGAGGCAGGAGCTCGACCGCCCCGATCGCGCCCACCGCCGCCGCCGAGCCCGTCAGCTCCTTCAGCTGCACCGGCAGCGCGACGAACGTCAGGAAGCTCCCGAAGTTCGAGATCGTCCCCGAGACCCACAGCCGCCGGAAGTCGGCGGAGGCCCGCCAGGGGGCGAGGTCGGGCAGGAGGGCGCGGAGCCGCGAGAAGGGCGCGGGGGAGTCGTCGGTCACGACCGGTCATCGTCGGCCGGGGCGCGGGCCACGAGCAACCGCTTTTCCGCCGCTACGGCCGCTCCTACCAACCCGTCGGCGGCGGCGCCGTCAGATGGTCCGCCAGGCGGGAGAGCCGGTCGCGCAGCCGGCGGGGGCCCCTCGGCTTCGGCAGGGAGTTCTCCCCGGCCGCCGCGCTGACCAGGTGCTGCACGGTGTCGAGGTCCAACTCGGAGCCCTCGGGGACGACGAGCGACTCGTGCGCCATCGACTCCAGTTCGCCCTCGCCTCCGCCCAGCGCCAGCACCGTCGCCCCGGCCCGCCGCGCGTCGTGCACCCGCTCGAGCAGCGGGACGTCCGGTGCCCCCGCCTCCGGACCTCCGGAGACCACCAGCAGCGTCTCGCCCCGCCGTGCCGCCGCCAGTCGCCCGAGCCCGACGGACAGATGCGCCGGATCCGACGGCCGCGCCGCATGCCGCACGAGCGTCGGGGACAGCTCCGGCGTCCCCGACCACGCGGCCTCGTCCACCAGATGCGCCGCCAGATGCCACGGCTCGTACTCCGGGGTGCCGACCAGCAGCAGCCCCCCTCCGTGCGAGACCACCGAGCCGCGCAGCGCCCCCGCGAAGCGGCGCGTGGCCCCCAACCACTCGGTCCCGGCGAGCACTTCACGCAACAGCGCGACCCGTACGGCGTCCATGCGACCGCATCCTGCACCCATCGGGCACCCGTCACCCGGAGTTCGCCCCGAATTCGCCCGACCTGGGGAAGGAGGCCCGGGAAAGGGGGCCGCCGGTGACGCGGCTCACCTCACCGGCCGGGGCCGTCGGGGCGGACGTAAAGTCGGCCCATGACCTCTACCGACAGTGCTGCACAGACCCCCGCGCAGGCGCCCGCCAAGGACCCCTGGGACCTCCCCGACGTCTCCGGGCTCGTCGTCGGCGTCCTCGGCGGGACCGGGCCGCAGGGCAAGGGACTGGCCTACCGGCTCGCCAAGGCCGGCCAGAAGGTGATCATCGGCTCGCGCGCCGTCGAGCGGGCGCAGGCCGCCGCCGAGGAACTCGGGCACGGTGTCGAGGGCGCCGACAACGCCGAGACCGCGCGACGCAGCGACGTCGTGATCGTCGCCGTACCGTGGGACGGGCACGGCAAGACCCTCGAGTCCCTCCGCGAGGAACTGGCCGGGAAGCTGGTCGTCGACTGCGTCAACCCGCTCGGCTTCGACAAGAAGGGCGCGTACGCCATCAAACCGGATGAGGGCAGCGCGGCCGAGCAGGCCGCAGCCCTGCTGCCGGACTCCCGGGTCACCGCCGCCTTCCACCACCTCTCGGCGGTGCTGCTGCAGGACCCGGCGATCGACGAGATCGACACCGACGTGATGGTGCTGGGCGAGGTACGGGCCGACGTGGAACTCGTCCAGGCCCTCGCCGGACGCATCCCCGGCATGCGCGGCGTCTTCGCCGGACGGCTGCGCAACGCGCACCAGGTCGAGTCGCTGGTCGCCAACCTGATCTCCGTCAACCGCCGCTACAAGGCCCACGCCGGGCTCCGTGTCACGGACGTGTGAGCGCGTGGGGGACACTGGAGCACGTAGCAGTGTCCCCCGAGCCCGCCGACCCGAGCCCGCCGACAGGAGTCGACCGAAATGCCCCGCCTCGCCCTCTACGCCCTGATCGTCTGCGTGCTCTCCGTCGCCGCGGCCGTGGTCTCCTTCGTGCAGGGCAGCTGGCTGGGGGTCGTGTGGGTACTGCTGGCGAGCCTGTCGTCGAACATGTGCTGGTACCACGTCAAGCGGGCCCGGGACACCCGACGGGTCACAGGCTGATCGAGCAGACCTCGTTGGTGCTCTGCCAGAACCGGTAGAGGTCCTGGCCGCAGTACGTCTCGAAGTCGCTGATCCCGAGGCCGCGCAGGAGCGCGTCGATCACGTCGAAGAACGCCGTGTTGACCTGCGGCACCCACAGCAGCGCGAACACGAACAGCAGGCCGAACGGCGCGAAGGGCTCCACCTGCCGCTTGACCTTGTAGGACAGCCAGGGCTCGATGACCCCGTAGCCGTCCAGGCCGGGCACCGGCAGGAAGTTCAGCAGCGCGGCCGTGACCTGGAGCAGCGCGAGGAAGGCGAGCGCGAAGCGGAAGTCGCGGGGGACGCCGTCCAGGGCGTGCAGCCAGAACGGGGCCGTGCAGACGGCGGCGAACAGGACGTTCGTCAGCGGTCCCGCGGCCGAGATGAGACTGTGCCGCCAGCGCCCCCGGATCCGGTTCCGCTCGATGAAGACGGCACCGCCCGGGAGTCCGATCCCACCCATGATCACGAACAGCACCGGCAGCACGATGCTGAGCAGGGCATGGGTGTACTTCAGCGGGTTCAGGGTCAGGTAGCCCTTGCTGCCGACCGTGATGTCCCCGCTGTGCAGGGCGGTGCGGGCGTGGGCGTACTCGTGCAGGCACAGGGAGACCACCCAGGCCGCCGTCACGAACAGGAAGACCGCCACGCCCGGCTGCTCGGCGAACCCGGACCAGGTGGCCCAGCCGGTGACCGCCGTGACGGCGAGTATGCCGACGAAGACCGGGCTGATCCTCCGGTCGCTGTGGCGGGTGGTCGCGGTGGTCATGGGGCTCCCTGGACTGGACGTGCGCGCGGTGGGACTGCCCGACGGTACCGGGCACAGGGGAAAACGTCTCGCGGTGGGGCGAGGGTTCCGTGAAGGTGGGGGCAGGCGCGTGCCGAGCCGGCGCCACCCCGTCCCGGCCGAACCCCGTGACCGGCCCTGACCCGACCGGAGACAATGACTCCCGTGCGCTATCGCATCCTCGGTACAGCCCAGGCGCTCCGCCCGGACGGCACCCCCGTTCCGCTCGGCGGGGCGCGGCTGCGTGCCCTGCTGACCGTGCTCGCCCTGCGGCCCGGGCGCACCGTGCCCGCCCCGCTGCTGGTCGACGAGGTGTGGGACGGGGATCCGCCCGCCGACGCACCGGGCGCGCTGCAGGCGCTGGTCGGACGGCTGCGGCGGGCCCTTGGCGCGGACGCGATCGCCTCGGTCGAGGGCGGCTACCGCCTCACCGCCGCGCCCGACGAGGTCGACCTGCACCGTTTCGAGCGGCTGACCGGCGAGGGCACGCGCGCGCTGGCCGACGGCGACCCGGCGAAGGCGGCCGTCGTCCTCGACGACGCCCTCGCGCTGTGGCACGGCCCGGCCGTCGCCGACCTCCCCGCCCGCACCGCCGAGGCGGCCCGCTGGGAGACCCGCCGTCTGGACGCCCTGCGCGCCCGTCACACCGCCGCGCTCACCCTGGGTCACGCCGAGCAGTCCCTGCCCGAACTGACCGCCCTGTGCGGCACCCGCCCCCTCGACGAACCCCTCCAGGCCCTGCGCCTGCGCGCTCTGCGTGACGCGGGCCGCACCGCGGAGGCGCTGGCCGCGTTCGAGGAGGTGCGGCACCTGCTGGCGGAGCGGCTGGGAACGGACCCGGGCCCCGAACTGACGTCCCTGTACGCGGAGTTGCTGCGCCCGGAGGAACAGCCGCCCCGGTATCCCGGGCACGAGGTCGGCCTCTCGGCGGTCCGGCACGGCACGAACTCCGGTTCGGCCACGTCGAGTTCGTCCGCAGCAGCCGACGAGGCGGCCCCCGGAGCCCGCACGCCGTCGTCGGGTTCCGGTCCGGGCACCTCCACGCCGGCCCACCCCCCTCCCCCCGGCAACCTCCGTGCCCGCCTCACCTCCTTCGTGGGACGGGAGGCCGACATCGACGCCCTGCGTGGGGACCTGGCCGCAGCGCGGCTGGTGACGTTGCTCGGGACCGGTGGGGCCGGGAAGACGCGGTTGTCGCAGGAGGTCGCCGAGGTCGCGGGGGATGTCGCGCGGGACGGGGTGTGGCTCGCGGAGCTCGCTCCCGTCGACGATCCGGACGCCGTGCCCGAGGCCGTGCTGACCGCTGTGGGGGCGCGGGAGACCGTGCTGTACGGCGCCGGCGCGGAGGCGATGCGGGCGGCCGCGAACGAACGGCACGACGACCCCGTGGAGCGGCTCGCCGAGCACTGCGGCAGACGGCGGATGCTGATCGTCCTGGACAACTGCGAGCACGTCGTCGATGCCGCCGCGCGGCTGGCGGAGGAGCTGCTGGAGCGCTGCCCCGAGTTGACGGTGCTGGCGACCAGCCGTGAACCGCTCGGCGTACCGGGCGAGTTGCTGCGGCCCGTGGAGCCGCTGCCCGAGCCGGTCGCGCTGCGGCTGCTCGCCGACCGGGGCGCCGCCGCCCGCCCGGGATTCCGGGTCGAGGACGACCCCGAGGCGTGCGCCGAGATCTGCCGGCGGCTCGACGGACTTCCCCTCGCCATCGAACTCGCGGCCGCCCGGCTGCGGATGTTGACGCCACGTCAGATCGCCGAACGGCTGGACGACCGCTTCCGGTTGCTCACCTCCGGCAGCCGTACCGTCCTGCCCCGCCAGCAGACCCTGCGCGCGGTCGTCGACTGGTCCTGGGACCTGCTCGACGAGGAGGAGCGGGACGTGCTGCGCCGGCTGTCGGTCTTCGCGGGCGGCTGCGACCTCGCCGCCGCCGAAGCCGTCTGCGGGCCCTCAGCGCTGGAGGCGCTCGGCTCGCTCGTCGACAAGTCCCTCGTGGTCGCGGCCCCTTCGGCCGGCGACGGCATGCGCTACCGGCTCCTGGAGACCGTCGCGGAGTACGCCGCCGAGCGGCTGGACGAGGCGGGGGAGCGGAAGCGGACCGAGCGCGCACACCTGACGTACTTCCGCGAACTCGCCCGCACCACCGACCCGTTGCTGCGCGGCCCCCGCCAACTCGACGCCATCGGGCTGTTGGAGCGCGAGTACGAGAACCTGCGCACCGCGCTGCGGCACGCCGTCGCCGAACGCGACGAGCAGGAGGGCCTCTGCATGATCCTGTCGCTGGCCTGGTACTGGCAGATGCGCGACGCGCGGATCGAGGCCCGCAACTGGTGCGCCGAGGTCATGGCCCTCGGCCCCGACCCCTTCACCGCCCCCGCCGAACGCGCCGCCCCGGTCTGGCAGCGCTGCACCGACGTGCCGCCCCCGCTGACCGGCGAACTCCTCGCCGAGGCCCGGCGCGGCGTCCATCTCGCCCATCTGGCCTGCATGGACACCGAGTTGGAGGCCTGGGAGACCCCGGCGGCCAAGGACAAGCTGCGCGTCATCACCGAGGTGTACGAGCCCGGTCTGCCGCAGACCTGCCGTTCCCCCGGCCTGCTGTGGTTCTACGCCGTGATGCTGACCGGCAGTGTGGACATGCTTCCCGTGCTCCTGGACGCCTGTGTCGAGACCTGCCGTGCCCGGCCGGAGATGGAGTGGGACCTCGCCGCCGTGCTGCAGATGCGCGCCAATCTCCTCGCCGGCCGCAGAGGCTGGGCGGGCGACGCGATCCGGGACGCCGACGAGTCACTGGAGATCTACCGGCGCATCGGCGATCTGTGGGGCACCGCAGAGGCGCTGTCGGCACGCGGTGAGGCCCGTGAGCGGGCCGGCGAGTACCGGCTCGCCGCCGCCGACTTCGAGGCCGCGATCGAGCAGGCCCAGCGTCTCGGCGCACGCGCCCACCAGGCCGCGCTGGGGGCCCGGCTCGGCAGCGCGTTGATGGAGGCCGGCGAGGCCGAGCGGGGCGAGCGGATCCTGTACGAGGTGATCGACAGCCGGGAGGGCAACGGCAGCGAGGCGATGCCCGCCGCCCGGATGTTCCTCGCCGGCCGCCTCGCCATGACCGGGCGGATGCCCGAGGCCCGCGAGCAACTGCGGCTGCTGCGCGAGGAGTTCAAGATCGCCCACTTCGTCGTCTTCGAGGCGTTCATCCTCGGCTCGGAGGCCTGGATCGAGGCGCTCGACGGCAACTACGAGCTGTCCCTGGACAAGACCCGGCAGTCGCTGGAACGGGCCGCCGACCCGCTGACCGTGGCCATCGCCCCGCACATGCACCCGCTGTACCTGGCCCTCGCCGCGGTCGGCCTCGCCGAGACCGACGGCGGCCGCCGGGCCCGTGACGGCGCCCGCGTCCTCGGCGCCGCCGAGGCGTCCCTGGCGCCGGGCCACGTGGCGACGTCCATGGAGCGTGAGACGTACGAACGCGCCCGGCGCCACACCCGGGCCGTGCTCGGCGACGCGGCCTTCGAGGCCGCGCACGCGGAGGGCGGTGGCCTCTCCCTCGCGGAGGCCACCGCCCTGGTCTGAGTTGCGGACGTCAGCTCTTGGTGCGGAACTTGTGGATCGCGTACGGCGCCGCGACCGCCGTGATCGCCACCGACCAGCCCAGCGTCACCCACAGGTCGTGCGCGACGGGGCCGCCGACCATGAGTCCGCGCGCCGCGTCGGCGAGCGTGGAGAGCGGGTTGTAGTCGGTGAAGGCCTGCAGCCAGCCCGGCATCGACTTGGTCGGCGCGAAGATCGACGAGCCGAACTGCAGCGGGAACAGCACCAGGAAGCCCATCGCCTGCACGGACTGCGCGTTCTTGAGGATCACGCCCAGGGTGAGGAACACCCACATGATCGACGTGGCGAACACCGCGGACAGGCCGACGGCGGCCAGCAGACCGCCCCAGTGGTGGATGTGGAAGCCGACGAGCACGGCGACGACCATCAGCACCGTCGTCGCGAACAGCATCCGCAGCAGCTCCACCGTGATCTTGGCGAAGAGCACCGAGCCGCGTCCGATCGGCAGGGACCGGAAGCGGTCCATGACACCGGAGTTGAAGTCCTGGCTGAAGCCGGTGCCGACGCCCTGGGAGAGCGTCATGCTCATCATCGCGATCATGCCCGGGATGACGTACTGCACGTACCCGTCCTGCCCGCCGCCCAGGGCCTGCCCGATCGAGCCGCCGAAGACGTACACGAACAGCAGGGTGAAGACGACCGGCATCAGCAGCGCGTCGAACATCGACTCGGGGTCCTGCCGGATCCACAGCAGGTTGCGGCGGATGAGGGCGCCGGTGTGGCGCAGGTGACCGCGCAGCGGGATGCGGGCGTCGGTCGCGGTCACGGTGATGGAAGGGGCGGCGCGAAGCGCCTCGTTCAGGGTGGTGGTGGGCGACGGGCGGGAGCTCATACGGCGACCTCCTCGCGGTTCTCGGCGGGCACGGTGTCCTGCGGGGCACTGGCGCGGTGGCCGGTGAGAGACAGGAACACCTCGTCCAGACTGGGCAGTTCGGTGGTGATGGCGGACAGGGTGACGTCACGGGCGGTGACGGCCGTGACGACGGCGGTCAACTGCTCGTCGCTGAGGACGGGGACGAGCACGGTGCCGCTCTCGGCGTCGACGGTCGACGTCGCGAGCCCGGTGATGCCGAGGTCGTCGAGGGCGGCGGCGAGCGGCCGCAGCTGCGCCGGATCCGCGGGCCGCACCCGCAGCGTCCGCCCGCCGACCTTCGCCTTCAGCTCGTCGATGGCGCCGCCCGCGATGACCTTCCCCCGGTCCACGACGGTCAGCTCGGTCGCCAACTGCTCGGCCTCCTCCATGTACTGGGTGGTCAGCAGCACGGTCACGCCCTCACCGACCATGGCCTTGACCTCGTCCCACACCTCGTTGCGGGTCCGGGGATCGAGGCCCGTCGTCGGCTCGTCCAGGAACAGCACCTGGGGTCGGCCGATCATGGAGGCGGCGAGGTCGAGCCGCCGCCGCATACCGCCGGAGTAGGTGCTCGCGGGCCGCTTGGCGGCGTCGGTCAGCGAGAACCGCTCCAGCAGCTCGTCGGCCCGGGCGCGCGCCTCCTTGCGGGGCAGGTCGAGCAGCCGGCCGATCATGTACAGGTTCTCCCAGCCGGGCAGCTTCTCGTCGACCGAGGCGTACTGCCCGGTGAGCCCTATCACTCGGCGCAGCTGCCGGGGCTGGCGCAGCACGTCGTACCCGGCGACGGTCGCCCGGCCTGCGTCCGGGCTCAGCAGCGTGGACAGAATCCGCACGAGGGTGGTCTTGCCGGCCCCGTTCGGCCCGAGCACACCCATCACGGTGCCCTCGCGCACGTCCAGGTCGACCCCGTCCAGCGCCTTGGTCTCGCCGTAGTGCTTGACCATCCCCCGTACGGTGACGGCGTTCCCGCCGCCGCTGGAGTTCTTGTCGATGCGTGTCATGCCGAGAACGGTGCCAGTCCCCACCGACAGACCACCGACACGCGACCGACAGCGACCTGTCGGTGCCTACCGCTCGCCTACAGGCCGCCTGCAGGCCCCCTATACGCCGGCAGCCCGCCGACGGGGGAAGATCGGCGGGCTGCCTCTGTGCCGCTATGGCTCCAGTGGGCGTGGCTCTAGTGGACGGAGTGCTCCTCCAGCGGGAACGTTCCGCCGACGACGTCCTCCGCGAAGGCCTTCGCCGCGTTGCCCATGACCTCGCGCAGGTTCGCGTACTGCTTGACGAACTTCGGGACCCGTCCGGAGGTCAGCCCCAGCATGTCGGTCCACACCAGCACCTGCGCGTCCGTCTCCGCACCGGCGCCGATGCCGACTGTCGGGATGTGCAGCACCCGGGTCACCTCGGCCGCCAGCTCCGCCGGGACCAGCTCCAGGACCACCGCGAAGGCACCGGCGTCCTGCACTGCCTTGGCGTCCCGCAGCAGCTGGTGCGCCGCCTCCTCGCCGCGTCCCTGCACCCGGTAGCCCATCGCGTTGACCGACTGCGGGGTGAGCCCGATGTGGGCCATCACCGGGATCCCGGACTCCACCAGCAGCCGGATCTGTTCGTGGGAGCGCTCGCCGCCCTCCAGCTTGACGGCCCCGACCCCGGCGTCCTTCACCAGCCGGGTCGCCGAGCGCAGCGCCTGCACCGGGCCCTCCTGGTACGAGCCGAAGGGCAGGTCGCCGACGATGAGCGCGCGCTGGGTGCCCCGTACGACGGCCGCCGACAGCATGGTCATCTCGTCCAGCGTGACGGGCACGGTCGTCTCGTACCCGAGGTGGCAGTTGCCGGCCGAGTCGCCGACCAGGATCACCGGGATCCCGGCCTCGTCGAAGACGGACGCGGTCATCGCGTCGTAGGCGGTGAGCATGGGCCACTTCTCGCCGCGTTCCTTGGCGAGGGCGATGTCGCGAACGGTGATGCGGCGGGTCCCCTTGCCCCCGTACAGCGCCTTGCTGCCGTCGGAGGGCTTCGCGTGGGCAGCCGAAAGCTGCGTCATGGCAACGGCTCCTTCAGTCATCTCGAGGCGCCCTGCCGGCGTCCCCGGATCACTCCCATGGTGGCACTTCGTGCCGGGGAGGGCCAGAGGCCCCCCGGGGGAGTCGTGTCACGCCCCGGCCGGGCGATCCGGAGCGCGGATCCGTGTAAGGAGAGAGTAAAAAACATTCCGATACGGGACCGTATCGTATCGGAAGTGCCTAGTCTGGACCGCATGACCACTGCACCTGCCCCAACGCCCCGGATACCCGAAGCCGTGCACCGGCGCCGTTGGGCGATCCTCGGCGTTCTGATGCTGAGCCTGCTGATCGTGGTGCTCGACAACTCGATCCTGAACGTCGCCATCAAGACGATCTCCACTCCCGCTCCGACCGGCCTGGGCGCCACCCAGAGCCAGCTCGAGTGGGCGATCAACGCCTACACCCTCGTCTTCGCGGGCCTGCTGTTCACCTCGGGCCTCATCGGCGACCGGGTGGGCCGCAAGAAGGTGCTGCTCGGCGGACTGGTCGTGTTCGGCGCCGGCTCCGCGCTGGCCGCCGAGTCCGGCTCGCCGGCCCAGCTGATCGCCTTCCGCGCGCTGATGGCCCTCGGCGCCGCCTTCGTCATGCCGGCCACCCTGGCCGTCCTCATGAACGTCTTCGAGCGCGAGGAACAGCCCAAGGCCATCGGCATCTGGGCGGGCGGCGTCGGCCTCGCCATCGCCATCGGCCCGATCACCGGCGGTCTGCTCCTGGACCACTTCTGGTGGGGCTCGGTCTTCCTCATCAACGTGCCGATCGTGCTGATCGCCCTCTCGCTGATGGTCTGGCTGGTGCCCGACTCCCGCGACCCGAGGCCGGGCAGGCTCGACCCGATCGGCGTGGTGCTCTCCGTCGTCGGCCTGGTCCTGCTGGTGTACGGCATCATCAAGGGCGGCCAGCTCGCCGACTTCACCGACCCGCAGGTGCTGTCGACCATCGGAGCCGGTGTGGTCGTGCTCGCCGGGTTCGTGGTGTTCGAGAGGCGCAGCGACCACCCCTCGCTCGATGTCACCTACTTCAAGAACAAGGTGTTCTCGGCCGCCATGGCCGCCATAGCGCTGGTGTTCTTCGCGCTGATGGGCGTGACCTTCTTCTCGGTCTTCTACACCCAGAGCGTGCGTGGCTACTCGCCGCTGCAGTCCGGTCTGCTGATGCTGCCGCTGGCCGCCGCACAGATGATCTTCGCGCCGCGCGCCCGGCTGCTCGTCGACCGGTTCGGCAACAAGGTCACCACCGGTGTGGGCCTGCTGCTGCTCGCGGGCATGCTGGCCGCGTTCGCGGGCTTCGAGAAGGACACCCCGATCTGGGTCCTGGAGGTCGTGTTCTTCCTCATGGGCGCCGGTATGGCCCACGTCATGACGCCGACCAGCGTGGTCATCATGCAGGCCCTGCCGCGCGAGAAGGCGGGCTCCGCGTCCGCCCTGAGCAACACCTTCCGCCAGGTCGGCGGCGCCCTCGGTATCGCCGTCCTCGGCTCGGTCCTGTCGACCGCGTACCGCAACGGCATCGAGGGCAAGCTCTCCCTCCTCCCGCCCGGCCTCAGGGACACGGCCGGCGAGTCCATCGAGGCCACCCTCGGCGTCGCCGCGAAGCTCGGCCCGCAGGGCAAGCCCCTGGTCGGCTCGGCCAACGACGCCTTCCTGCACGCCATGCACGTCACCGCCCTGTGCGGCACCGGCGTGGCGCTGCTCGGCGCGCTGGTCGCGTTCTGGTTCCTGCCCGGCAGGCCGCCGGCCCGTCAGAAGGGCGAGGAGCAGCAGGAGTTGGTCGCCGCAGCGGAATAGGATCTTCCGGCGCACCGGGGGGCAGCAGGGAGAATCGCTTCAGTACGACGAAGGGACACCACGTGAGCCTCGCCGACACCCCCGCCGCCCCCGCCCGGGGACGCCCGCGCAGTGAGGGGATCGAACGGGCCGTCATCGAGGGCGTGATGAAGCTCCTCGAGGACGGCGTCCCGCTCGCCGAACTCTCCATCGAGCGCATCGCCCGTACGGCCGGCGTCGGCAAGGCCACCATCTACCGCCGCTGGAGCGGCAAGGAGGAGCTGTTCGTCGACGTCGTCCGCAGCGCCGAACCGCCCGCCGCGCAACTGCCGGGCACCTCCATGCGGGACGACCTGGTGGCGCTGCTGGAACAACTGCGCCAACGCGGCCTGTTGGCGCGGTCCTCGGCCATCCTGCACAACGTGCACGCCCAGATGAAGAGCAGCCCCAAGATATGGGCCGCCTACCACACGACGGTCGTCGCGCCGCGGCGCGAGCTGCAGATCGAGATCCTGCGCCGCGGGCAGGCCGCCGGCGAACTGCGCGCGGACCTGGACATCGAGTTGCTGAACGACATGTTCGTCGGCCCCATGCTCTTCCGCACCCTGATGCGCCCGGACGCCGAGCTGCCCGACGGCCTCTCGGAGCAGATCGTCGACACGCTCCTGGAAGGGCTACGGCCCGTCAGCCCGCCGTCCGCGTAGCCCGCGTACGCGGTCCGTATGTGCCCGTTCCGTCACAGAACCCGGCGACCGCCGGGAACGCGGAACCCGTCCGACCGGCTCGTTCGTCCCACTGCCCGTACGGCCGTCCTGGACGGCGGATCCGCACCGATCATCCCCTAGGGTTTTGTGCCGGGGGAACGGACGGTGTGCTCGGCAGGCAGTGAGGCGACGCGGTATGGCGCAGCAGGCGTACATGACGGAGACGGACAACGGAGGCTCGGGGCCCGAGCGCCGGGGAGACCGGTTCCGGCGCCTGATGAACCGCCTGGTCGCCGGCTGGCGCGGCGACCCGAGAATCTGGCGCCGCGGGATCGTCCTCGCGGCCCTCGCGATCCTGCTCGGCCTGGTGATGCTGCTGCACGCCCGCATCCCCAACTCGGTCGGCAACCTGGGCAGTCTCACCGAGACCTTCCTGCCCTGGCTGGGACTGCTGATCCCGGTGCTGCTCGTGCTGGCACTGGTGCGCAGGTCGGCCACCGCGCTGATCGCGCTGCTGGTGCCGGTGGCCGTCTGGCTGAACCTGTTCGGCGGGCTGCTCACCGACAAGACCGGCGGCGGCGGCGACCTCACCGTCGCCACCCACAACGTCAACGCCGAGAACCCCGACCCGTCCGGCACCGCCCATGACGTGGCCGCCTCCGGCGCGGACGTGGTCGCCCTGGAGGAGCTGACCCCGACGGCGGTCCCGGTGTACGAGCAGGCTCTCGCGCCGACGTACAAGTACCACTCGGTCCAGGGCACCGTCGGCCTGTGGAGCAAGTACCCGATGAGCGACGTGCGGGCCGTCGACATCAAGCTCGGCTGGACCCGCGCCCTGCGCGCCACGGTGACCACGCCCGAGGGTCCGGTCGCGTTCTACGTCGCCCACATGCCGTCGGTGCGCGTCAAGCTGGCAGCCGGGTTCACCGCCCGTCAGCGTGACACCAGTGCGGACGCGCTGGGCGAGGCCATCGCGGCCGAGCAGCTTCCGCGCAAGATCCTGCTCGGCGACCTCAACGGCACCATGAACGACCGCTCCCTCAACGCCGTCACCTCGCAGATGCGCTCCACCCAGGGCGCGGCGGGCAGCGGCTTCGGGTTCAGCTGGCCGGCCTCGTTCCCGATGGCGCGGATCGACCAGATCATGGTTCAGGGCATCGCGCCGGTGAGCTCCTGGACGCTGCCCGCGACCGGCAGCGACCACCTTCCGGTGGCCGCCCGTGTGAACCTCACCACCAGCTCGTAAGGCGCTGGAATACCGGGCCGGGGAGACTTTGTTCCGCCAGTGAACATACACTGGCGGAACACACACCCCTCCCCACTCCGAAAGGAACAGGCCCCTTCATGCCCCTGGCCCTGCTCGCACTGGCCGTCGGCGCTTTCGGTATCGGCACGACCGAGTTCGTCATGATGGGCTTGCTGCCCGACGTCGCGAACGACCTGAACGTCTCCATCCCGACCGCCGGACACCTGGTCTCGGCGTACGCGCTGGGCGTGGTGATCGGCGCCCCGCTCCTCGCGGCGTTGACCTCGCGGATGTCCCGCCGCACCGTCCTGATCGGCCTGATGGCGCTGTTCGTCGCGGGCAACGCCCTGTCGGCCCTCGCCCCGGGCTACGACTCCCTGCTCGTCGCCCGCTTCCTCAGCGGCCTGCCGCACGGCGCCTTCTTCGGCGTCGGCGCTGTCGTGGCGACGACCATGGTCGCCCCCGAACGCAAGGCCCGCTCGGTCTCGCTGATGTTCCTCGGCCTGACGGTCGCCAACATCGCGGGCGTGCCGGTCGCCACGCTCATGGGCCAGCACCTGGGCTGGCGGGCCACCTTCCTCGGCGTGGGTGCCATCGGCCTCGCGGCGATCGCCTCCCTGGCCGCGCTGATCCCGCACGACCACGCGCAGGCGCCGGCCGCCGGGCTGCGCCGCGAACTGACGGCCCTGCGCTCGCTCCCCGTCTGGCTGGCTCTCGGGACCACGGTCGCGGGCTTCGGCGCGCTGTTCGCCGCGTACAGCTACATCACGCCGATGCTGACGGGCACCGCCGGTTACGCCGAGTCCAGTGTCACCTTCCTCCTGGCCCTGTTCGGCGTCGGCGCGACGGCGGGCAACCTGCTGGGCGGCCGCCTCGCGGACCACTCCCTGCGTGGCACGCTCTTCGGCGGCCTGGTGTCCCTGGCGGCCGTACTGGCCCTGTTCCCGCCTCTGATGGACTCCCGGTGGACCGCCGCGCTCGCGGTCGTCCTCCTCGGCGCGGCGGCCTTCATCACGGGTTCCCCGCTCCAACTGATGGTCATGGAGAAGGCCGCCGCGGCCCCGTCCCTCGCCTCCTCCGCCAACCAGGCCGCCTTCAACCTGGCCAACGCCGGCGGAGCCTGGATCGGCGGCCTGGCCCTGGCGGCGGGCTTCGGAGCGGCGTCCCCGGCGCTGGCGGGTGCGCTGCTGGCGGTGCTGGGTCTGTGCGTCGCGGGGGTCGCGTACGCGGTGGACCGGCGCCGGGTTCCGCAGCCCCGGACGGGACGACTCGTCGCCGTACACCTGCCGGAGGCTTCGGAAGTACTGCACCGGTGAGGGCGGACGGCGAGCGAGCGGGCACTGCGGAAGCAGGAGGAGTCGGGCTCACGACGCGCCGGAGGGCGGCTTCCCTCTGAGAGGGGCCGCCCTCCGCGTCGTCTGCGGTGGTCAGCTGTTCAACGAGATCAGCCGTTGGGTGGCGCCGCTGGGCTTCGCTGCGGGGGCTGGGGGGACCGCTGCCGCACCGCTGGTGGTGTTCACCGAACCGGTTCCGCGGGGAGAGCTGCCGGAGGGCTGCTGCGGTTTATTGCTCGTTGGCTGGGTGTCGGTGTGGCCCATGGCTTGCTTCAGTCGGTTCTTGCTCACTGTGCTGCTGTATCCGAACGGGCTGGCGGAAGACTGCTGCGGTTTGCTGCTCGGCGGCTGGGTGTCGCTATGGTCGATCGCCTGCTTCAGTCGGTTCTTGCTCACCGTGCTGCTGTACCCGAACGGGCTGCCGGAGTTGCCGGCGGTCTGCTTCTTGGGGGCGGAGCAGTAGGCGTTGTCGTGGCCGCTGCCGGAGGCCATGGAGCAGGCGAGGTCGTGCTGGACGGTGCCGAGGTCGGCGGTGCCGAAGGTGCCGGTGGCTCCGTCGCTGCCCTTCTCCATGAGCCTGATGGTCTGGCTGTTGGGCTGGTAGGAGGTGACGTTCTTGCCGTGGAAGGTCATGCCGGTGGCGGCGTCGTGGATGCGCTGGACGTACTGGTCGCGGCTCTCACCGGGGAGCGGCGGGAGGTCGGCGAGCGTGGTGAGGTAGTTCTGCTCGAACTGGTTCTGCTCCTTCCTGAGGGTGTCCTGCGCCGCCTTGCCGGCGATGTCGTTGAACTTCGCGGTGACGTAGTTGACGGTGGCCGGGGTGCCGCGGACGGTGTAGCTCTTGCCGTCGGGCGAGAGGGTCACGTCGTAGCCCTGGGCGCGCAGTTGGTCGAGGGCTGCCTGGTTGCCGGCGTTCTGGGCCGGGGCGGCGAAGTCGGACTGGTTGCCTCCGGAGAGGGAGGCCTGCAGCCCGGCGATGACGCGGCTTTGGACGTCGGTGGCGCGCAGGGCGTTGTCGGCGTTCAGGCCGGTGGTGAAGTCGTGGACGCTGCTGTAGGCCGGGGTGGTGGCGTAGCCGCGCTTGTCGGCCTGGCGTACGGCCCAGAGGTTGTTGTCGATCCGCTGGATGGTCTGGTCCTGCGCCTGGTTGACGAGGGTGTCGTAGTTCTGCTGCCAGCTCTTTGCGGGGTCGCCGGTGTAGGTGGCGGCCGTGGTGCCGGCGGTGTCGGCGTACAGGCGCGCGGTGTTGTCGGCGGCCTGCAGTTGCGCTGCGGCCTGGGGCTGGTCCTGGGCGGTGAGCAAGTTGGGGTCGACGCCGTGCTCGACCAGGTTCAGCTTCAGGTTGCGGACCCTGTCCTGCCCGTAGGCGGGATTGTCCAGGGCGGCCTGCCGGAGGTCGGGACTGGCGTTCCAGGCCTTGAGCAGGGCCTGGTCCTGCTGCATCTGGCGGGCGAGGGCCAGGGCGTCCTGGCGCACGGAGGGGTCGGCGGAGCTGTCGAGCACGGCGAGGTGGGTCTGGTCGACGTGGATCTGGTTGGCGCGCTGGATCGCGGCCAGCCGGGCGTCGGCGCCGAGCCGGGGGTCGGTCAGGTTGTCCAGGACGGGGATGGTGCCGGGGGTGACCTGGTCGCCGTGCCAGTCGGTGTTGGTGCCGCCGTTGTAGTAGTAGGCGGTGGCGAGCTGGTTGACGTAGGCCTGGCGCCCGTAGCTGTTCTGCCACTGGCTGATGCAGCCGCTCTGGGTGCCGGCGTCCTTGGCGGTCAGGCAGGAGCGGGCGAAGTCCACCGCCTGCTGGTTCCCGGCCGACGGCCGTGTGGGGTCGGTGGCGAGCTGGCGTACGGTGGCCGCGCCCGCCAGGTCGCTGTTGTCTCCCGCTCCGGGGCTGCCGACGGCGAGCAGAGCCGGGCGGTCCGCGGCGCTGATCACCAGGTTCATCTGCCGCACCGCCTCGTCCGTGGCCGCTGTCCGGGACGCCGGGGTGGCGGCCCGGACGCGTTGGTAGACGGAGGGGTCGATGCCGCCGTCGGCGGTGATCTGCGGGTCGGTCGGGAAGGGTTGCGTGGTGTTCCGGTCCTGGTACGCCGTCTGGGCGACCATCACCCCAAAACTGTCGGCGAGGCTGTTGAGGCCGGTGACCGTACCGCGGTTCGCCTCGATCGTCGAAGCAATCGCAGTCTTGGCCTTCGACGCCCAACTGGGCGGCGACTGTCCGCCAGGCGGGTTCGCGTCGACGATCTGGGGCTCCGCGGCAGCTGGCGCCGTCTCCCCGCGGGGGACATGGGGCTCGAAGTTGACGCCCATCGACATGTTTCCCTCGACTGTCTTGGCCGGGTCCTCGTTCAGGTAGAAGTAGCCTCGGCTGATCTTCCCCGTGGCACCCTGAGAGCGCGCGCCGTTGCGCAGCGCGGCCCAAAGGCGTGCGAAGGCCGACTGTTGGCCGGTGGCGGGCGGCACATCTCCTTCCCCCGGCGACGTGCCGCCTGGAGCGGCAGACGCCTCTCCGGAGGGCGGAGTGCCCTGCCCCGTGGCGGGAAGCGCCTGGCCGGCCGGGTCCTGCGTTGCCGGGTTGTCCCCGGAACCTGCGGGGGGCGCCGGCGGGAGTGAGGGGTTCGGGGCGCCGGGGGCGCCCTTCTGGGGAGGCTGTTGCTTGGTCTGGAAGGTGGCGACGGTGATCCTGCCGGTGCCAGGCTGGAGGTAGAGCTTCGCCGTGGCCTGCTCCGCGGGCTGCCCCAGCGGGGTGGTGTCGGCGGTCACCGTGAGTCCGACGGAACTGCTGCCGCCGGTGGGAGGTGCGAGGGAGACCTGGCCCTGCTTGAGGGTCTGAGCCAGCTTCTCGTAGTAGGCGGTGACGGGGTCGGTCTGGGTGCCGTCGGCGGCGGTGACCGGGTGTTTGCGCGCGTGGTAGGCCGCCGCCGTCAAAGAGGTGTGCCCGATCCGGTCGGCTTGGGCGGCGAGTTGCTGCCGTACGCTTTCGGTGGCGTCGGCCACGGCCGCGGGGTTGTTCCAGTCCACGGTGCCGAGCCTCTGGGCAAGGGCCGGGTCGATGGCGCCGGAGAGCGGGTAGCCGGCGGCAGAGGCTCGGTCCTGCTCGAAGTTGCGTGCGACGGCCTCCCCGAAGGCGGGGGTGGTGGCGTTCCGGAATGCCAGGTCCGGCTTCAGCTTGGTCGCCGGTGGCGCGCCGGTGCCCACGCCGAAGGCGGCCGGGTTCTTGCGCATGTCGTGGAACGCCTGGATGTAGTACTCGTAGGCGTTGGCGAACTCGGTGTTGTCGAAGGTCTCGCCGCGCCGCGCGTGCGCGGCATGGAGCGCGAACGCGGTGGCCTGCTCGACGACTTGGTCGCGCAGCTGCCGTCCCTCGCTCTTCTGCGCGTTCGGCAGCCTTCCGGTGGTCAGCAGGACCTTGAGGGTCCGGCCGAGGGCGGAGGCGGCGCCCGGGTAGGGGGCGGGCGAGAGGATCTCCTGGACGGTCTCCTCCGGTACCCCGGCGCCGGCCAGCATGCTGTGGGCCTCGCTCAGCTCAGCTGCCTTGCTCCGGGCTTGGGCGATGAGCTGCTGGGCGGACTGGAGCGCGGGGGTGTAGGTGTCGGTGAAGACGGCGTTGAAGCGGGCTGTGCTGCGCGTTCCCGCAGTGTTCACGGCGTACTGGACGGCCGTGTTGACCGCCTGAGCGGCGGGCGTCGCGGCGCTGTCGCCTGCGGTGCTCTCTCCTGCTCGGCCGGCTGTGGTGGGCGGGGCTGATGCGGCGATGGCGTCCAACGCGGCCCGGTAGCTGCTTCCGGGCGCCAGGTCGGGGTTGG
This sequence comes from Streptomyces sp. NPDC101152, assembly GCF_044768275.1. Lineage (NCBI taxonomy): Bacteria > Bacillati > Actinomycetota > Actinomycetes > Kitasatosporales > Streptomycetaceae > Streptomyces > Streptomyces sp. NPDC101152. The sequence goes on from NZ_JBIWPO010000014.1 coordinate 117,467, forward strand.
TGTCCAGCAGTTGGTCGATCGTCGCCTCCGGCACGCCGACGTCCCGGAGGACGGCCCGGACCTGTTCCGCCTCGTGCAGGACCTGTGCGGTCTGCGGGCGGGGGCTCGGCAACAGGCGCGGGCCGGCGGCCGGCGTCGTGCCGGGCTGGACCTGGAGGGTGTGGACGGCGGGGGTCAGGATGGCGGTGTTGGTGCGGATCTCGGGCCCGGGGACATGCGTGACCGAGTTCTGGGGCTCGGGCGCGCGGGAGAACAGGGAGTCGACGATCTGCTGCCGCGATGGCTGCGTCTTGCCGTTGAGCAGCCGGCCGAGGACCGGGACGCGGTTGCGGAGGAGCGAGAGGAACTCCTGAGGCGTCCCCTTGATGCCGATGACGAACGGCTTGCTGCGCGGCAAACCGATCCCGGGCTGGGTGAGCCCGACGGTCAGGTTGATGTTGAGCTTGCCTTCGCTGTCCACCGGCAGCGCGGACACGAGATCGCGGAGTGAGTGGATGCCGGTGAGGTTGAGGCTCGCCTTGGTGGTGCGTTCCTGTCCTGCGGACACCGTGATGTCGAGGATGGGGGTGTTGTGGTCCGGGCCCCAGAACAGCTGGATGTCACCGCCGGTGTTCACCACGGCCTTGGCGTTGGCCAGCGGCATGGTGTCCTTCGCCGGGACGAGGTAGGTGAGGCCGGCGGGCTCCGGTCCGGTGAACTCGCCCGCAGGGTCGGCCAGCACCTGCCGGCTGATCGTCACCGACCGTTCCACCGGACCCTTGAGCTCGGCGGGGCCCGCGCTGGGCGTCACCTTGATCCCGGCGGTGGCCTTGAACCACAGGTGGTGGCCGAGCGGCAGCACTACCAGGGGTGGCCGCAGTTCGCTGTGGGAGGGCAGCGGCGGGATGTCCTGAGGCAAGGCATGCGTGGGTGACTTGTCCTGGACCTCCACGGTCAGACGCAGGTGGCCGCCCAGGGGACTGTGGACGTCCAGGACCGACTGCTGTCCGGAGACGGTGTGACTGTTGGGGTTCAGCACGTTGCGGGGCCCAGCGGCGGGCAGGGTGAGCTCCGAGGTCGGTCCGTCCGTCCGGGTGACGGTCATGCCGGCGTCCTGGAGCCCCTTGACCAGCGCGTCGACCGGTTTGTCCACCGGTTGCACGGCTGTCTGGAACGTCCCGGCAGCCGTTGGCGCCGCGGCCTGGAGCTGGGCGCCGGTCCGCTGCGCGACGGTGCGTGCGATGGCCGCGAGCGAGTTCTCGTTGACCAGGACCGGCTTGCGCCCGGCCGAGGCCGGTGGGGCCAGCGGGAACCTGGCGCCCGCAGCCTGGTTTCCGCGTGCGGATGCGGCAGCGGTGGGGAGCGCCTGGGCCAGGGCGACGGCGCGGTGCAGCAGCTTGACCTCGTACCGGGACAGGGCCAGTTGATGCTCGGACAACTCCAGGTCGAGCTGGTCCAGGACAGTGGCGCGCGCGGGATCGGCGGGCTTGAGCGCGAGCAGCTGCTCGAGCTTCGCGCGGGCCTGGTCGGCGTAGGTGCCCTTGGCGTCCGCGAGCGCCTTCGCGGCCGCGGTGACCTCTCCGACCAGTTGCGCGTGGCGGGAGAGGTCGCTCACCGCCGGGACGCGCTGCGCGACCCTGACCGCTTCGAGGACATCCCGGGCATCGGCGCGGGACAGTCCGCGGGTCACCAGGGACAGCTCCCCCTGCAACACCGGATCCAGCGAGATGGCGCGGGCGCGGGCCACCTCCCGGTCCAGGCCGCTGATCTCGCCGCGGCGATCGACGGCGACCGCCGCGTACTGCAGCCGCTTCACGGCGTCTTTCTCGGCCGCCGCCGAGCGCAGGGCCGCCTGTTCCTCAGCGACCAGCCGCGCCCGCTCCGCGCGCAGCGCCGCCGCCAGCCGCAGCGCCTCCTGCACCTGCGCGACGGTCCGCGCGACGACCTGCGGGTCCGGGGTGGCCGCGCGTGGCGCCTGGGGAGCGCTGTGGGGAGCGTGGCGGGCGGGCGGCTGTTGCCCGGCGTACGCGGTGTTCACTCCACCGGCGACGCCGGTGGACAACGACAGCGCGACGAGGACGGCCGCGAGCTTCCGGACGAGCCGCCGGGGCGGCCGGGGCGGTGTCACGAGGGTCATCACAGGCTCCGATGCACGGGCGTGGCGGGCAGCGGGCGGATCCGGGAGTTCCTGTGGCCCGCCCTGTGGCCCGGCCTGTTGCCGGACTCGGCGGGGCTCCTGGAGCCGCGCGGGCGGGACGGGGCGGTCAGCGGGCACATCCAGCCGGTGGCCGCGGCCTGGGCGCGGATGGGCGCCGGTCGGCAGCGGACAGGGCCGGTGCCCCCGCTGCTGGTGGCGTGGGCTTGAAGGGCGACCTGGTGGATCGCGGCGCGGTTGGCGGCGTTGGTCAGGTCACTGGTGAAGGCCAGAATGTAGACGGGGTGTTCGGCGAGTGCCGCCTGAAGGTCGGCGGCGAGCGAGTCGCCGGTCTGGGCGGTGGAGCCGCGCATCTCCGCCAGGACCGGGGTGCGGCCCCACGGAGCGGGCAGGGTGCGGCCGGGCAGGACGCCGTTGTCCTGCAGCCACAGGCCCTTGGCGACCGCGTAGGCGAGCAGGCGGTGCTCGTCGTAGCCGGGGGTGTTGCCGAGGAAGGTTTTGTCCGGCATCAGCGCCAGCGGCGTGCGGTGGAAGGCGGTGGTGTAGGCGGTGATGGTCTGCTGGACGCAGGCCCACCAGGCCGGGTCGGTGTAGCCGATGGACTGCCACAGGGCGAGCAGGTCGGGGTTCTTCTCGCTGTCGGGCTTGGTCTCTCCGCCGACGCCGACGGAGATGTCCACCGCGGCGAGGTGGGGGTTGCCGTCGTAGCGGTCGGCCAGCGCCTTGAGGAAGACGGCAAGGTTGCGCTGGAAGGCCGGGTTCCAGTACTGCGGGAGCACCGCCCCGTCCCGCTCGGTCACCGATGTGACGCCCTGGGCGTAGACCCAGGCGGGGGTGCCGTGCCCGGAGCCGGCCGCAGGGTCCCACTTCGCCCAGCCGGCCGCGGACACCCGCAGGACGACCTTCTTCCCGGCGGCGGCCCACGGGCGCAGGTCGCGGTCGATCAGGTCCCACCGGTACACCCCGGGACGCGGCTCGAGCTGGGACCAGTAGTAGACCAGCGACCGGCCGGCGATGTCCGGGTCGGTGGCGAGGTCGGCCGAGTTCGGGCCGGAGAAGGCGAAGATGCCCTGGAAGGTGCGGGGGTTGGAGGTGGTGTGTGTCGGCGCGGTCGGGGTGACGGCACCCGGCGTGCTGCGGTGCCCCGCGATGTGCTGCCCGGTCCGCGGTGCCCGGCTGATGGGCAGGTCCGGGACAGTGGACACGCGGCGCGGCCGGCCGGGGACAACGGTGCCGGGGACGACCAGGCGGTGGCCGGCGTAGATGAGCGTGGACGTGCCGAGGCCGTTCAGGCGTTGCAACTCGGCCACGGTGGTGCCGTACCGGCGGGCGAGACCCCACAGGGTGTCCCCTCGGCGCAGCAGGACTGCCCTGCCTTGGGCGGCAGGGGCAGGAGCAGGGGCGGCGTGCCTGGGCCGGGCTGCGGCGGCGAGGGCACGGTGCGCCGCAGCCGTGGGCCGCGGCGCGTGACCTGCGGGGGCGCTACGGCTTGCCGGGCGGGTGGCGGCTGCTGTGTGGGGATGGGCGGGCAGGGCCAGCACGCTGAGAGCGAGGACCAGCGCGCCGACCACCAGGGCGAGTCCGGCACGTACCAGGCCCGGCGCGTCCCGAGGGATGCGCGTCGTCGCGGGCGGCGTCGACGGGCCGGAGCGTGGCGGGCGCCGACGGGGTGGATGAGGCATGGTCATCTCCTTGGGGGGCAGTTTTCGGGTGGGCGCGGTGGCCGGGTGGGGGTGGTGGCCGTGTGCGGGTGGTGGTCAGTACCAGGAGTGGGCCTGCCAGAAGGCCCAGGCCTCGCAGGCGCTGCCGTAGCGGGAGTTCACGTAGGAGCGCATCCAGCGCAGTTGGGTGCCGCCGTCGTCGTGCCAGTCGGGCCCGGCGGCGGCCATCTTCGATCCGGGCAGCGCCTGGGCCAGCCCGTAGGCGCCCGAGGAAGGATTGAGGGCGTGCACCTGCCACCCGGACTCGCGGGTGATGATCGCCGCCGCGCAACGGTACTGAGCGCCGAAGACCTCGGCGGCCGCCTGCCGTAGCGATCCCGGGCTGCTGCTCGAGGGGAGCGCACGCACCCGGGCTGCCGTTGGCACAGCGGTGGCGGCCGGCACGGCGGACGGTGTCCCGGACGCGGCCGGGACCTGAAATTCGGCGCCGGCGTAGATCAGGCTGGAGTCACCGAGGTGGTTGAGCCGCTTAAGGGACGCGACCGTGGTGCCGTAGCGGCGCGCCAGTTGCCACAAGGTGTCACCCGCGTGCAGCCGGATCCGGACCACCGGTGCCGGGGTGGAGGTGGCCGCCGCCTTGGCACGGTGAGAGGCGGGCGCCGTGACGAGACGGCGGGCGGGATGCGCGGCCACCCGAACCGGCCTGCTCACATCGGCGACTTGCGCCGGGCCGGCCGGACGCGTCCCGTGGCCGGCGGCGGCCGCGACCGCGGCCGGATGCGCGGCAGCCGCATGACGAGGGGCGAGTCCCGGCAGGGCAAGCGCGGCCGCGCAGCACAGCAGCAGCACCACGGCCGCCACCGCCCGGAGCCGGCCGGCCAGGTGACGGGGTACCAAGACGGGCATCGCAGTCCTTCCACCACAGCCGAAGGGAGCGCGGATCCGCACTCCTGGCCAAGATGAAAGAGGCGCTGCCGATGACCGGCCAGGCCTTGCCCGTACGCGGACAATCACGGGACAAACAGACCCCGCCGGCCCCGGCAACTTTGAAGGCCGGCCGACGGATTGTCCGGGCTGATCACAGCCCCGTCGAAGCCGCACCGAGCCGACGCGGCGGGCCCTATCATGGCCCGCGCAAGCACCCGAAACTCGAACGGATGCAGGGGAGAAGGGGCATGGGCAGACGGGAGGCGCTGCTTCCGGCAGGACCCTTAGGCGAGTTCGCGAAGGCTCTGCGCGACCTGCGCGCCGGCGCGCCCGGCGCACCGACCTACCGGGAACTGGCCGAACGGGCCCGGTACTCGCGCACCGCTCTGTCCGACGCCGCCTCCGGACGGCGCCTGCCCTCCTGGGACGTCACTGCCGCCTTCGTCACCGCATGCGGAGCCGACCCCCAGGAATGGCGCCCGCGCTGGGAACAGCTCGACACTGAACTCCGCGTCGACACCGGGACCTCCCCTGCACCCCAGGAAAGTGCCACCGCCCCCGCGGCCAGCCCGGTGAGCAGCCCGGACAACACCTCGCGCACATCGCCGATCCTGGTTACGGACAACCAGCAGGCCACCGCCAAGGACGCTCGCCGCACCGACGACGGTCCCGGCCCGCAGCCGGAAGGTCCGCAACAGGCCCTCGTGCCTCCTCGGCCCGATCCCGGACCGTCCCAGCCCGCAGCTCGCCGCTTCCCCAAGCGCGCCGCGGTCATCGGCGCCCTCGCCGTAGCCGCGGTCCTCGCCGTGACCGTCTCCCTCATCCCCGACGGCCATGCGCGGCACACCACGCTCGGCTCCGCAACCCGACCCTCCTCCACAGCCTCGCCGTCGCCCGGTCGACCATCCCCCACCACCACGGCATCCGGTGCCGCGCACACCCCCACCCCGACGCGCACCGCAACCACGGGCCCCACCAACCCGGCGCTCACCCTGACGGACCCCGCAGGCAACGGGCAGCCCAACCCCGGCAAGACGACAGCCGGCGCGGCACACGCCCCCACAGGCGCCGCCACCCCACCCGCCCAGGCCACCGTGTGGACCGGCTACGCCGGAGCCCGATGCGCATCCACCGGCGCAGCACCGACCAGCTTCTACGACGCCGACGGCAGCTGGCACACCACCACCGGCGGCGCCTACAGCTACGGCTGCAAAGCCGCCCAGTACGTCCACCTCACCGGCTCCACGCGTTGGACCGCCAACGCCGACTGGGTCTTCCACCCCCCGGCCGCCGTCAGCGGATGCACCTTCACCATCCACATCGCCGCAGGCACCTGGACCCACACCGCCCAGTACGAGGTCTACGACACCGGCAGCACCAACAACGGCGCCGCCGAGCCCATCAGCTCCTTCACCTTCGACCAAGGCAACTACGACAACGGCGGCTGGTACACCACCAGTCGCTACCCCGCCACTACAGGGACCATCGACCTCGCCCTCACCAACGCCGGCACCGACCGCCACGGAGTCGTCGCCGACCTCGTGAAGACCACCTGCACCTGAACAAGCCCAGGGCTGCGAGTCCGACATTGCTACTGATGCCCTGACCGACTGTGTGTCTGTGGCCACTCCAGATGCCCCACCGGCGACGTATCTCGCCACCACGGTTGCGGGCTTCGGCGCGCTGTTCGCCGCGTACAGCTACATCACGCCGATGCTGACGGGCGCCGCCGGTTACGCCGAGTCCAGTGTCACCCTTCTCCTGGCCCTGTTCGGCGTCGGCGCGACGGCGGGCAACCTGCTGGGCGGCCGCCTCGCGGACCACTCCCTGCGTGGCACGCTCTTCGGCGGCCTGGTGTCCCTGGCGGCCGTACTGGCCCTGTTCCCGCTTCTGATGGACTCCCGGTGGACCGCCGCGCTCGCGGTCGTCCTCCTCGGCGCGGCGGCCTTCATCACGGGTTCCCCGCTCCAACTGATGGTCATGGAGAAGGCCGCCGCGGCCCCGTCCCTCGCCTCCTCCGCCAACCAGGCCGCCTTCAACCTGGCCAACGCCGGCGGCGCCTGGATCGGCGTGGCGGGGGTCGCGTACGCGGTGGACCGGCGCCGGGTTCCGCACACCCGGACGGGACGACTCGTCGCCGTACACCTGCCGGAGGCTTAGGAAGCACCGCACCGCTGAGGGCGGCGGGGGCGTGTGCTTCTCGTCCTCGTCCTGGCGGCCTTGGCCGCTTCTGACGCAGAGACTCCGCCCCTGCGACATGGCGGGGGCTGCACCTCTGCGACGATGGTTGCGGCGGTTGCTCAGCGTCCCCGCTGTGCGGCGGCGAGTGTCTCAGGGCGCGTGTCGTCGCCGTGCCAGGTGGGCCAACCCAGGAGATGGGGCCGTTCGGTGACCCAGGCGCGGGTGTCGGTGCCGATCTCGGTGTCGATGAGGTCCTCCAGCAGGGCGCGGTAGCGCTCGACGAGATCGCGGTGGGCGGGGTCGGGGGCGAGGTTGTGCATCTCGTCGGGGTCCTGCTCGTGGTCGTACAGGACGACGTCATTCTCCGCGAGGAGGGCTTGGGCGCTGGCGGGCCGGTTGGGGCTGAGCGGGGAGAAGTAGCGGCCGAAGGTGTAGCGCTCGTCGGTGTAGCCGCGCAGGAAGCCGCGCTTGTTCCAGTCGGGGCGCAGGTCGCCGGAGGCGACGCGCTTGGACGCCTCCGGGTCGGCGAACTCGAACCAGAACGACGCGTCGAGCATCATGATCGACTCCACCGCGTTCAGGATCCCTTTGCGCACCGTGCGTCCGTGGAGGACCGGCATCAGCGAGTGGCCCTTGAGGGCCGGGTGCCGCGTGACCGTCTGTGCGGCGTCCAGGCCGGCGATCTCCAGCAGGGTGGGCGCGATGTCGACGGAGGAGGCGAGGGCTTGGGTGCGACCGCCTCCCTGGACGTCGGGGTGGGCGATCATGAAGGGGACGTGGAAGTTCTCGTCGTAGATGAGGTTGCCCTTCTGCCGCAGGCCGTGGGATCCGGCCATCTCGCCGTGGTCGGAGGTGAAGACGACGACGGTGCGGTCCGCCTGGCCGGAGGCCTCCAGGGCGTCGAGGACGAACTCGACGCTGCGGTCCACGTCGCGGATGGCGTTGAGGTAGAAGTTCAGGCCGTCGTACCAGTGCTGCTCGTCGGCGACCGGGCCGAAGACCGTGTCCGTCACGCGCGCGTACTCGGTGATGGCCGGTGCCGCGCCCGTGAGGTCGTCGTTCAGGCTGGCGGGCAGGTCGAAGTCCCAGCGTCGCCGGTAGACGGGGATGTCCGCAGCCGCACGGGACACCACCGCGTGGGCGAGCCCGGGCGGGAGTTGGACCTGTGAGCGGCCACCGTAGTCGAAGCTCATGATGTCGTGCGGGTTCACGAAGTTGACGGCCATGAACCACGGCTGGTCCTGCGAGACGACCGGTGCGCGGTTGCGCAGCCACTTCACGGCCTGGCCGGCGATGACCGGGTCGAGTTTGAGGCCGGCCCAGGCGCCGCCGTCGATGTCGCCCCAGTCGTTGAACTCGCTGAACCCGTAGGGCTCCAGCGCGTCGGTGGTGGGGCCGGGGTTCTCGCGGGTGACGTAGCAGTTCGACAGGTGCCACTTGCCCTGGTAGGTGGTGTAGTAGCCGGCGGACCGCAGCATCGTCCCCAGTGTGCCGAGCTCAGGGTTGAGTGGGCGGATGTACGGCATGTTGTCGTTGTCGTAGATCTCGGTGATCGGCAGGTGTTGCCCGGTGTAGATCACCGACCGGGCGGAGCTGCACTGCGCGGAGGCGGTGTAGTAGCGCTCGAAGGTGGTCCCCCGGCCGGCGATCCGCTCCCGGGCAGGCAGCGAGTACCCCTGCGCCGGGGGGAGGCGGACGCGTTCCTCGTCGGTGACGATCAGCAGGATGTTGGGGCGACTGGTCACGATCTGCCCTTCGCTCGCCACGCGCCGCCCGCGGGCCGTGTGGCTCGTTGCCGTGGCCGGGTGCGCGCGGACCGGTACGGATGGTCTCGAATCTAGGCTCGGTGCCCGGTCGGTGGCGCTCTGGGCGCGGCGGATGGCGGCCGGACGAGTGAGCGCGGCGTCCGCGCCGGACGGGGTTGTGCGAATCGCCCGTACGCGCGCGGCACATCTTCCGTCGCTGTGCGCGGTGCCTCGCTGCGGCGCTCGAGCACGAGGCCGTCGCAGGCACACCGGTGCCGGGGTAGCCACCTGACGGTAACCGTGTCGCTGACGCCGCGGCCCCTGGCTGTGCCGCACAGTGGGCGGACGAGATCACTGCTGCGGAGCACCTGGGGGTCGATGACCGTGACCGACAGGCGCAATCGGCCCCGGCCGGGAGCGCCGGCCGACGACGGCTGCCGCATGGTGTGCGGTCATGAGCAGTAGCGATTCCTGGGCGGTCGCGGCGGTGTCCGGGGTCGCTGCCGCCTACGCACTCACCTCCCGGCGGCTGGCCGCCTCGCCGGTGTCCGACGCCATGGTCTTCACCGGCTGCGGCATCGCGATCGGACCCGTCGGCCTGGACCTGGTCAGCCTGCGGCACGACACCGGCCCCCTGCGCACCCTGGTGGAAGCCGCCCTGACGCTGGTGCTGTTCACCGACGCGACGACCGTGCGCCCCGCGGACCTGCGTAGCGGTGGCGCGCTGCCCGGGCGGCTGCTGTCGATCGGGCTTGTTGTCACCATCGCCGCCGGATGGTTGCTGGCCTGGCCACTCCTACCGGGCCTGACCATGTGGGAGCTGGCACTCGTGGCCGCGATCCTCGCCCCCACCGATGCCGCCCTGGGCAGGAGCGCCATCTCCGATCCTCGCGTCCCGAGCCTGATCCGCCAGACCCTCAACGTGGAGAGCGGACTGAACGACGGCCTGGTGCTGCCCTTCTTCGTGCTCTTCCTCGCAGTCATCCCCGGGACCTCCTACGAGCACCAAGGCGCGGCCGACACCTTCTGGCGCACCCTGCTGCTCAGCCCGGCGATCGGCTTGACCGTCGGCGGGGCCGTCGGCCAGCTCCTTCACCTCTCGCTCGACCGCAGATGGGTCGCCTCCGACTGGCGTCCCATCTGCGGGCTCGCCGCGGCCACCGGTGCCTACACCTTTGCCACGGCCACCCACGGAAGCGGCTTCATCGGCGCCTGGGTGGCCGGCTTCGCCTTCGCCTACCCGCTGCGCCATGGCACACGGCCCACCGGCGAGGTGGCCCGCTCCACCGAGCTGGTCGAAGACCTCGGCGGACTGCTGGCCATGCTGAGCCTGCTGTTCTTCGGTGCCGTCCTGCTCGGCCCCGCCCTGGAACATCTCAGCTGGCGGATCGTCACATACGCGGTGCTGAGCCTGACGGTGATCCGCATGGTCCCGGTCGCGCTCGCCCTGACCGCAAGCAGACTCAAGGCGCCGACCGTGGCCTACGTCGGCTGGTTCGGCCCACGGGGCCTGGCCTCGGTCGTGTTCGGGCTCCTGGTCGCCGAGGAGCACCTCCACGGTATCGACCTGATCAGCCGTGTGGTTGCCGTCACCGTTGGACTCAGCGTGCTGCTCCACGGGGCCTCGGCCGCGGTCCTCGCCGCCCGCTACGGACGCTGGTACCAGCAGGCCGCCGCCATCACGCCGGACCTGCGCGAGAGCACCGCCGCATCCGTCACACCGCGACGCCGCACACTCGGCCTGGCCGAATCGGACTGATCCGCCCCGGCAGCCCGGTGCGGCCGGCGCCATTGCCCCGAAGTCGAGAGCCTGCCGACAGGTGGCGCAGTCCGGGTACGGCCCTCGGGATCGCGAGTAGGCTGAGTTCGAACGTCATCCTTCGGCCGCCGTTTTCTGGCGGGCGGCGGCGAGTGCATGGGCCGTGGCTGTGTCGCAGTTCCCGAATGTGATGAGGGGGCCGGGAGCACGTGATCGCCTCCCACGTCCCGCAGGATGCCCAGGCGCTGCACTGCTGAGGGCGGGCGCCTCGCTCCGGGGGGCGCGGAACGAGGACGCGTGCGGCGGCGGAAACACCGGCTGACGTCCGCCTCATGGAACGTCCCAGGGGCGGGCGGATCAGCAATGATCACGACCGGCTACGCGCCCCGACTCCGCCGGCTTCGTCGGCCGATGGGGTCGGTTCGCTCCTCACTCGCTCAGGGGAGCGCCGGCAGAATTCTCTCCCACTCCTGCAAGCGACGGTCAAGTTCCACCTCGCAGACCAGCCGGGCGATCGCAAGGCCCGGTGAGACCAGGTTCTTGGCGACGCGCAGAGCTCGGATCCGAGCGATGTCGAGATGACGCCAATCGGCCGACATGATGCCGGCTTCTACGGCTGACATCGGGAGTTCCTGGAGCAGAAGCTCGATGAGCCGATCCGGGTCGAGGAGCTCGACCCGGGGGTTCGGCGGTGTCTTCTGGAGCAGGACCTGTGAGAGATTCATGCGGCGAATCACACTCTCACAGTGATCGATGGCGCCCGACGCGACAGCGCTGTCGAGTGCATATCCAAATGCTGACGAGTACATGTCCCAGTACTCCGTCGTGGGGTCACCGATGCCTTGCGTGAGGCGCAGGGTGAGCAACTCGACAAGACCGAGCCACTGGCCGGCCGCCAGATCAGACCGAGCGGGAGCGTGCGATGCCAGGACTTCGGCGAGTGAGGGCAGGCCGAGCGCCGTCAGGTCATCGAAACCGTTCATCAGAAGTGAACTCCCGCTGCCGCGAACGCTTCTTTGCCGATCTTGAGACTCGCACTCGACGGCGCGTTCCGTGATGTCCGGGAACAGATTCCGCGACGCCTCATCCGCGCGGGCCCGGCGCAGATGGTCCAACTACCCCTGTGGAATGGGACGACAGAGACGACCTTGACCTCATCCATGGCGACCAATATCCCGGATGACCGTCGACGTCGCCGGGTTTTAGTACGGCGTTCTGGGGATCGATGTAGGCCATGGGTTCTCCTGAACAAATTCACTCCGCCCGGGTGGGGTTGACGTAGGGAGTCTCCTCCGGCCTGGGCCGGTGGGCGCTCCCGGGCGTCGAGGAGACCGGGGCGGGCGGGTTTCCTCGCCCGCCCCTGCGGTACGACGTCAAGCGGTTGGAAACCCCGCCAGGTCCCTGGCGGGGTTTCGACTTCATTGACCTGTCGAGATCACTCTTCGTTCAGGGCGGCTCGCAGATAGGTGATCAGATCACCGGTCGGCACCTCGACCCAGTCGGCCCCGGGCGCTCCGGTGTGAATGACCTCATAGCGCTCTGCTTCCGGCTCGTACACCAGGACCTGACGGCTCGCTCCGTCGAACAGATCCACACGCAGGCGGACCGCACCGTGCGAGATCGTCGGGAACATGTGCCGTAGTACCTCGTCCGTGTGGAGACGACGCAGAAGGTCCCATTGTCTCCGGTGGAACTCGGCCGAAAGAAGGTCGGCCCACTGCAAAGCAGTTGGCTCTCCCCTCTCGACCGCCCTGGCGAATTCATCAAGTTCCAGGAACATGAATCTCGCCGCCAACTCGTCGAACGGCATGCCTTCCCGCCATGCAACGACCGCCTCCACGAGCAACCCGAGATCGTCCGTCGAGCCGATCTCCCAAGTGAACCCGGGAGTGTCCCAGATGATCCCGGGGATATGGACCCGCACCCGGAACAGTCGCTCCTCGGTCGCGGGAACGACTGACAGGGTACCCCTTGCCGTCTCGATACCAATGATGTCGTCGATGGGTGAGGGTACAGGCCAGATTTCGCCCATGCCCAGCTGCGCGGCCTTTTTCATCGCCGATACAAGGCCGCCCGCAGCGGTCACGTCCGGGTACAGGTCTTTCTGGTTGGTATCTATGGTCGATTCCTCAGCAGTGGCAGTAACCGATGACCGAACCCTTCACGGGGGAAAGGTTTCCCTTCAGCGCCGATAGGTCCGGCATTGGTGTCGGGGGATCCAGTCGCATGGCTCCACCTGGACCCGACGGGGAGTAAAACTTGATCGAACTCCATGGACGCTGACCATTGGCGAGTGCCCTCGCGATCATGGACATCTCGTAGTCCGTGGCATGTCCGGCTTCACCGGCCGTCAGGCCACGCTGTGCAGCATCCATGAAGGTCCCCTCCTCGGCCAGTCCCGTCATGTTGATGTGCAGCGTCACGCTCGGGTCGGCGATGGCCATTTCCGCGATCCGGGCGAAGTCCCTCGGGGACACGTTGGAGAAGGTGGTGAACTTGTTCTCGGGTAGCCCAGCCCACTCGTCGAGCTTTCCGTTATTTTGCCACCCCAAGGCAACCTTGCAGTTGTGGACAAGGACCGGGGTGGCGCCCGCGAGCACGAAAAACGTGTGCAGGTCGTCGACCGTGAGGTCGTAGACCGTACGCCGAGTCAGGCCCGAGCGGTCGAGGAGGGCGGTCACTGGGTGGACGGAGCCGTCCGGGGTGCGCAGGCGGTCGCCGACGTGCAGATCGGAAACCAGTGTCCACCCACGCCCCACCACGAAGAACCTGTGGCCGGCAGTGCTGGTCAGCCTCCCCCCGTCAGCAACGGTGATGTCCACCAGCCGCTGGGTGTCGTGCTTGAAGGTGTCGGTGACCTGCCGGGTCCGCAACTGGCCGGTGGCAGGATCCATGGCTTTGACGAGGTCCCCCACGCCCACCTGGCCGATGGGCCGGTGTGAGCCGTCCGCCATGAGCACCTCGGTGGAGCCGGGGAAGCTGTTGGTCTGGCAGGCGGTCCGCAACTCCTCGGTGAGGTTCGCCGACCGTTCGATACCTGCCAGCGCCCCTGGGTCGACGTCCAGCGTGCGCAGTGCCTTGAGTGCGTCGGCGACTCCGATACCGGTACGCAGGGAGGCGTCCACGGCCTTGACCGCATCGGCGAGCGCCGTCAGAGGCTTCTCGAGTGGGACAAACATGGCCGCGGCCCAGGCGCATGCCGTCGCCGATCCGTGGTAGCACTTGATCGCGTCGCCGAGGATCACGTCGTACAGGACACTGCCGAGGGTGTCACCGAAGAGGTTCTGCCACCCCAGGCGGGTGATTTGACCAGCCGTGAAGTGGTGCTCCCAATCGACGTCCTCGGCCGTCACCGTTTTGCGGTCGAGCCACTGCCACGCCGCTTTCGGGCAGCCGGAAGCGCTGGCGACGGCGCTGTCGTCCGTGCATAGGTAGAAATCGACGACCAGCTTGGCGTTGACTTTGTATGCGACGTCGCAGCCTTGGACGGTGAGTGTGCAGTTCTTCGTCTGCTTACCGGAGAGGATTTCCGACTTCTCTTCGTCGATGACGTAGAAGACGCCGTTGGCGCCGCTACCGGCACCCGTGGCCACCTGCTTGTTGGCCTCCTCCCGATCCGTCCGGTCGGCTGCGTCCTGGGCTTCCTTGGCGTACTTGTCGGCGTCCTTGGCGGCCTGTTCGGCCTCGGTGGCGGCTGTGTCGGCGCGGTCGGCGGCGGCGCGGGCGTCCTTGGCGTCCTGTTCGGCCTGGGTGGCGGCGGTGCGGGCGGCTTCGGCGTCGAGTGCGGCTGCGTCGGCTGAGTCGCGGGCGTCCTTGGCGTAGCCCTCGGCGTTGCCGGCGGCGGTGTCGGCGGCGGCTGCGTCGGCGGTGGCCTGCTGGTCGTAGTCGATGGTGCGGGCCAGGGATTCCTGGGCTGCTGCGGCGGCCTTTGCGGCGTCGGCCGCGTAGCCGAGGGCTTCCTTGGAGTAGGTGCGGGCATCCGCCGCGTACTGGGCCGCGTTGGCCGCGTGCTGGTAGGCCTCCTTGGCGTCGCCCTTGGCCTGGTCGGCGAGGTTCTTGGCCGCGTCGGCTTCGGCGGCGGCGTTCTTGGCGTGCGCGTCGGCGACGGCCTGCTGCTGGTCGGCGATGGACTTGGATGCCTGGCCGGTCAGGACGACCAGGCCGGCGGCGGAGTCGGTGTCGACGTAGGGAGAGCCGAGTTGGATGGCGTCGTTGGCCGGGTTGGCGACCTGTTCGGCAGCCTTGCCTGCGTCCACGGCGGCTTGGGCGGTGACGTGGGCGTATCCGGCGGCCTTCGCCGAGGCGGCGAGGGCGTTGCCGGCCTCGGTGTTCGCCGCGTCCGCCTGGGTCTTGGCGTCCTTGGCGTGCTGTTCGGCCTCGTCGGCGAGTTTGACCGCTGTCCTGGCCTCGGTTGCGGCGTCCTGGGAGGCCTTGATGGCGTCGGCGGCGGCGCTGGTCGCGGTCTTCACCGCTGCGTCGGCCTTCAGCTTGTCCGCCTGGGCGGCGTCGGCGTCGGAGCGGGAGCGTTTGGCGGCTGCCTCGGCTCGGGTGGCCGCTGCGTCGGCGTCGGCGGCTGCCTGGGTGGCGGCGTCGGCGTCCGCGCGGGCGTTCTTCGCGGCGGTCTCGGCGGTGTCGGCGGCCTTGTCCGCGTCGTTGGCGGCGCTGCGAGCGGCGGTCGCGGCGTCCCCGGCGTCGAGGGAGTCGGCGTAGGCGTCCTTGGCGTCGGCCTTGGCGCGGGCGGCGGCGGCCTTCTGCTCGGCGTCCCAGGCGTCGTCGCGTTTGGCCTTGGCGTTGTCGCGGGCCGTGTTCGCGTCGTCGCGCTTGCCTTCGGCGGTCTTCTCGGCGGCGTCGGCCTTGTCCTTGGCGTCCTTGGCCGCCGTCGCCTGGTTCTGTGCGGCGGTCTTGTCGGCCGCGGCCTCGGCCTGTTTGGCCGCGGCGGTCTCCTTCTCCGCCTTGGCGGTCTTCTCCTGGGCCTCGGCGTCGAGCCGCTTGGCGTGGGCGTCGGCGGCGGCCGCCTTCGCGTCGCCCTCGGCCTTCAGGGCGGTGGTGAGCTTGGACTCGGCGGTTTCCTTGTCTGCCTTGGCGTTGTCACGGTGGACCTTGGCCGCGTCCGCCGCGGCCTTGGCCTGCTCCTCGGCGGCCTTCGCGGCCTCCTTACGGAACTCCGCCTTGGCCTGCGCCGCCTGGGCCAGCGCCCGCTGGGCGATGGTCGCGCTGTCACCGGCCGAGGCGCGGGTTGCGGCCTCAGCGGTCTCGCCGGCCTTCTCCATCGCCTGGAGCGCTGCCACCGCGCCCCGGGTCACCTGTGTCTTCTGCTGACCCACCAGCAGACCACGCCCCCGCGGAGCGCCGTTGGCATCCGCGATGCCGTACGCGGCCTGAAGGGCGCTGTCCGAGGTGGTTCCGGCCTTCTGGGCTGCCGCCAACTGCGCCTGGAGCACGGCGAGCTGCTTCTTCGCTCCCGCCTGAGCGCCGGCGATGCCGGCCGTGGCCTTGGTGAACTGGGCCTTGTTCGGGTAGTCGAGCTTGTCGGTGCCGTCGTGGCCCTTGGGGACGATGCGGATCTTCTGCGCGTCGGTGCCGTTGCACGTGTACAGCTGGGCGTCGTTGCCGTTGGTGAACGTGTGCAGGTCCAGGCACTTGTCCGTGGCGGCGTTGCGCAGCTCACCGGCGGCGCGGACGTCGAACTGCCACTGCTGCGGCGCGCTGCCATTGCAGGTCCAGAGCCGGATCTTCGTACCGTTGGCGTCGTTGCCGTTCTGCACGTCCAGGCACTTGCGCGCGTTGGTGTTGTACAGGGAGTAACCGCCGTCGTACAGGCCCCCGAACTTCCACTCCTGGCCGGCGCTGTTGTTGCAGGTGTAGATCTGCACCGGGGTGCCGTTGGCCGTCCCGCTGCCCTGGACGTCCAAGCACTTGCCCTGGGCCGCCTCGACCCTCATCACCAGCGAGGAGTCGCCGATCCAGCCGATGCCGCCGGGACTCCAGTAGTCCTGCCAGCGCGTGAGGTGGTCGGCTACCCAGGAGTGCCCCAGCATGTCGCTGAGCGCCTTGGCGCCCTTGGCCAGGGCGTCGACGGCGGTCTTGTTGGCGTCCAGGATCTGGTTGCGCTGGGCGGCCTGGGAGGAGACCTCCTGCTGCCACTCGCCGGCCGCGGTGGAGGTGATGTCGCCCAGCACGTTGTCCGGGTCCAGCGGATCACGCCAGCCACAGGACGCGAAGCGGGACTTCGCGTCCTCCACCGCTATGCGGTACTCCGGAGTGCCGGGCTGCGGAGCGGTACGGGGGAAGCCACCCGAGGACAGGAAGACACGGGCGTCGTCCGCGCCCATGTTGGCGTTGCTGAAGTCGTGCATCCACTCGAAGGCGTTGTGCTCGTCGAGCGCCCGGTTCCAGTCGGGCCGATGCGGGTCCGGGTCCTGGGCGTACAGCGGGTTGCCGAGAGCGTCGACGGCCTTGACGGTTTCGGCGTCGGCCTTGGGAGTCGAGTCGTCGTAGAAGTCGCCGTCGTTCGTCCAGAACCGGTCGGCGACCCACTTGGCCAGACCGGTCTGTTCGTCGAACGACTGTTGGCCGTCGCCGCTGGTGCCGGGCGGCCAGTGGAACGCGGCGTCCGTGAACCCGCCCGGGGTTGCCAGGCCGTCGAGAGGCTTCGTCCAGGCGTCCCGCTGAGCAGCGAGATCGTCCATCTGCTTGCTCGCCGCGTCCCGGTCCTTCTGGTACGCCACGGCCAGCGGCGTCTGCTCCCAGTTCTTCCGGTCCGCCAGGACATGCAGCTTGTCGGCGGGCTGGTTCAGGCCGTCCTGGGCGGTCGCGGCCATCGACGGCCCGCCGAGCCGCAGTACGTCGGCCATCAGGCACTGGTCCTGCCGCAACTGCTCGGCCGGGGTGTCCTGGTTCCAGGGGGCGGAGTCGCCGACCGGCTCGGCACCCAGGCCGGCCAGGCCGGGCTGAACCGCGAGCCCCGCCAAGACGGTCAGGGCGGCGACGGACGTGACAGCGGAGGTGAATTTCCGTGATCTTCGTTTTCCGGGCAGGCGGAACCACGGTCTGGGGTGCAAGGAGGCATCTCTTTCTGCATTCAGCCAGGGGTGCAGGCCGGAAAGGCGTATGACGGCATGGCGACGCGACCCCTCCCCGTAAGCGACGGCGTTCCCCCGGTCGCTGACTGATGTGCGCGTTCGGAGTGGTCAGGCTCCGTCGATGCGCGGCATCACTGTAGACATACACAGAAGTGTTCGTACAGGTGATTCTTTGCGGTTTCTGTGTGCGGCGACGGCTGACCGACTACCGCCCCTGTGTGGCCAGTTCGCACCAGAGTGTCTTGTGGCGCGCTCCCTGATCGACGCCCCAACGCCGGGCGAGCGCGTCGACCAGTGCCAGGCCGCGGCCGGACTCGGCCGTTTCGGAGGCGGACAGGAGGGTGGGCAGCGCGCGTGGGTCGGGATCGGTGACCTCGATGCGGGTGTGACCGAGGTTCGTGCCGGTTACGCGGACGGTCACGGGTGTGCCCTCGCCGACGTGGTCGATCACGTTCGTCAGCAACTCCGTGACGCACAGGCGCACTTCGAAGTCGAGTGCGCGAAGGTGGTGGCGCACTTCCGGTACGGCCTTCGGGGTCGCGAGCAGGCTGAGTTCGAACGTCATCCTTCGGCCGCCGTTTTCTGGAGGGCGGCGGCGAGTGCCTGGGCCGTGGCCGTGTTGCAGTTCCCCAGCGTGACGAGGCCGACGGGCGGTGTGTGTGCGCTCGCGAAGCTCGGCAGGTCCACGCGCAGGGAGGGCAGCGTGATGCCGTGCAGGGCAAGGGCGGTGCGGAGGTTCTCGACGCAGAGGGTGACGTCGTAGGCCGTGGGGGAGCGGTCGGGCATGGGAGGGGCAAACCTTCTGTGCGGTGTGTGACAAATTCCTCACAGACTGTCGCCGGGCTCGCTACCGTGGAAGAACTTTCGCGTCCGCGACGCGAACAGCGAAAACGGCACGGTGAGTTACGGCGGTGAGCGCGTGGTCCGACGCAAGGACATTGACGGCTCGATGAGCGTCCCGACCTTCTACGGAAAGGAGTTGAGGTGGAAGAGGGAAGCTGCGGGGATGTCGCTGGAGGCGTTCCTCGACGGCAGCTTCTACGGCAAGACGTACCTCAGCGACATCGAGCACGGGGAACGGCGGATGCCGCTCGACCTGGCTCGGCACGCGGATCGGGTGCTGGGGACGGACCGTTTCTTCGAGCGGCATTGCGAGGATGTGCGGAAGGCGCGGAGGGGGCCGCATGCTGCGTACTTCGAAAAGGCCTTGGAGGCGGAGAAGTACGCGGAGTCCATTGAGCTGTGGTCCCCCATCATCTTCCCCGGACTGCTCCAGACCGCTCCGTACGCACGGACGCTGGTCCGGGCGGCCCACCCGGCGGCCACCGACGAGTGGGTTGAAGAGAAGGTGACCGCAAGGCTCGCCCGCGCCCGCCTCTTCGAAGAGGACCACTCCACCCCGGAGTACTGGGCCATCCTGCATGAGTCGCTGATCGCGGACCCGATCCTCCCGCCGCTGGAGATGACCGAACAGCTCAACCGGATCGTGGAGTTGGCCGAGCGGCGCCGGATCACTCCGCAGATCGTTCCGCGGACGTGTGGGGCGTATCCCTTGATGGCCGCCTCCATCATGGTGATGACCTTCCCTGACGCACCGCCGCTCATCTATACCGAGGCGTCGTACAGCGGTGACACCATCGACGATCCGGCCCTCGTGAACCAGTACCGCAAGGCATACGATCGGCTCAGGGCCGTCGCGCTGTCACCAGACACGTCCCTGGCCATGATCAAGGCAGCGGCAGAGGATTACCGAAATGGCAAGCAACCGGATCGACTTGAGTAATGCGTTCTGGTTCAAGAGCAGCTACAGCAACGGTGACGGCGGGGAGTGCGTCGAAGTGGCCGGCGACTTCCCCGGCGCCGCCCTCTGGCGCAAGTCCACCCACAGCGGCGACTTCGAGGACGCCTGCCTCGAAGTCGCCGACAACTTCCCCGGCCTCGTCCCCGTCCGTGACTCCAAGGCCCCCCAAGGCCCCGCCCTCATCCTCACCGCTGCTGCCTGGGCGCCCTTCGTCGCCTCGCTCAAGGCGGAACCCGGCACACTCTGAGGCTTCAGGGCCGGGCGCCGACCGACTAGTCGAACCGCTCCAAATCCCGCAGCCAGGCCGCCGCCGAGCCATCCGACGGCGCACGCCAATCCCCCCGCGGCGACAGCGAACCCCCCGCCGACACCTTCGGCCCGTTCGGCATCGCCGAGCGCTTGAACTGGGCGAAGGCGAAGAAGCGGCGGCAGAAGACCTCCAGCCAGCGTCGGATCTCCGGCAGGTCGTACGCCATCCGCTTGGCCTCGGGGAAGTTCGGCGGCCAGGCGCCGGACTTCGGGTCGTGCCAGGCGTGCCAGGCCAGGAAGGCGATCTTCGAGGGCCGGAAGCCGTAGCGCAGCACGTGGAAGAGCGTGAAGTCGTGCAGCGCGTACGGGCCGATCTTGGACTCGGTGGACTGCATCTCCTCGCCCGGCACCAGTTCGGGGCTGATCTCGGTGTCGAGGATCGCGGCGAGCGTGCGGCTGGTCTCCTCGTCGTGCTGGCCGCTGCTGATGACCCACCGGATGAGGTGCTGGATCAGGGTCTTCGGGACGCCCGAGTTGACGTTGTAGTGGCTCATCTGGTCGCCCACGCCGTACGTGGACCAGCCCAGCGCCAGCTCCGAGAGGTCACCCGTGCCGAGGACGATGCCGCCGCGCTGGTTGGCGAGCCGGAACAGGTAGTCGGTGCGCAGGCCCGCCTGCACGTTCTCGAAGGTGACGTCGTACACCGGCTCGCCGGAGGCGAAGGGGTGCCCCATCTCCTCGAGCATCAGCCGCGCGGTCGGCGTGATGTCCAGTTCGGCCGCGGTGACGCCGAGCGCGGCCATCAGCTTGTGCGCGTTGTCCTTGGTGTGGTCGCTGGTGGCGAAGCCGGGCAGCGTCCAGGCCAGGATGTCGCTGCGCGGCCGCCCGGCCCGGTCCATCGCGCGGGCGGCGACGATCAGCGCGTGCGTGGAGTCCAGGCCGCCGGACACCCCGATGACCACCTTCGGGCCGCCGATCGCCGCGAGCCGCTGCTGCAGGCCCTCGACCTGGATGTTGTACGCCTCGTAGCAGTCCTGGGCGAGGCGTTCGGCGTCGGCCGGCACGAACGGGAAGCGCTCCAGGCGTCGCTTGAGACCAAGGTCGGTCAGCGGCGGGTCCAACACGAACGGCACCGTCCGGAAGTCGCCGGTCCGCGCGCTGTGCGTACGGCGGTTGTCGTCGAACGTGCCCATCCGCATCCGTTCCTGCCGCAGCAGGTCCAGGTCCACGTCGGCCACCGCGTACTCGTCGCCGAGCGGGAACCGCTCCGTCTCGGCCAGCAGCACGCCGTTCTCGTAGACCATGGCCTGGCCGTCCCAGGACAGGTCCGTGGTCGACTCGCCGAGGCCCGCCGCAGCGTAGACGTACGCGGCGAGGCAGCGGGAGGACGCCGAGCGGCACAGCAGCTTGCGGTCCTCGGCCCGGCCGACCGTGATCGGGCTGCCCGACAGATTCACCAGAAGAGTCGCGCCTGCCAGTGCCGCCTCCGCGCTGGGCGGCACCGGCACCCACATGTCCTCGCAGATCTCCGCGTGCAGTACGAGCCCCGGCACGTCCTCGGCGGTGAACAGCAGGTCCACGCCGAAGGGGACCTCCTCGCCGCCGACGCGGATCGAGCCGCCGCGCTCGTCGGCGCCGTCGCCGATCTGCCGGCGCTCGTAGAACTCGCGGTAGTTCGGCGGGTACGACTTGGGTACGACACCGAGCACGCGGCCCCGGTGGACGATCACCGCGCAGTTGTAGACCCGGTTGCGGTGGCGCAGCGGGGCGCCGACGACCAGGACCGGCAGCAGCCCGGCCGACCCGGCCACCACCTCCGCGAGCGCCGCCTCGACCTCGTCGAGCAGCGCGTCCTGCAGCAGCAGGTCCTCGATGGAGTAGCCGCACAGCCCCAGCTCCGGGAAGACGGCGACCGCGACCCCCTCCTCGGCGCACCGGCGGGCCTGGCGCAGCACCGCCTCGGCGTTGGCGGGCGGGTCCGCGATGACGGTGTGGCCCGTGCACGCGGCGACACGTGCGAAGCCGTGCTGGTAGATCGACCAGAAGTTCAACGGTGCTTCCCCTGGGGACGACGGAGTCGAGCAGGGCGCCCAGTCTAGTCGCCAGTAATCGTCAGAGCGACACGATGGGGGGCGCGGGGAAGCGGCTCACGCCGCTCCCCGCGCTCTGCACGCCCTCAGCTCAGGTACCCCACCACCGTCATCATTCCCGCCTCCGCGTGGTAGACGTTGTGGCAGTGCAGCATCCACAGCCCCGGGTTGTCGGCGTCGAAGTCCACTGTGAGCGTGCCCCTGGGCAGCACCAGCGCCGTGTCCTTGCGCGGCCCGTCCGCCGACCGGGCCAGCGCGAAGGTGTGGCCGTGCAGGTGGAGCGGGTGCCACATGGCCGTCCGGTTCTGGAACCGCAGCCGGACCCTTTCCCCGGCGCGCACGGGGTGGCGCTGGGAGGGGGTGTAGGGCTGCCGGTCGAAGGCCCAGTCGCAGCGTGCCATCGAGCCGGTCAGCAGCAGGTCGATCGTCCGGTCCGGGTCCTTGCGCTCCAGCGCCACCGACGGGTCCACCTTGAGCTTGTGCGCGGCCAGGAGCCTTCCGTCGAGCTCCCCGGGGCGTGCGGAGTCGGGGGGCGCTGTGCCGCCGCCGGTGCGCAGGACCGCCATCGTGGACGCCTCCTTGCCCTCGGCCAGCGCGGTCAGTGGGAAGACCCCGTCGCCCGCGGTGACCACCACGTCGTACCGCTCGCCCATGCCGATCAGCAGGGCGTCGCCCTTCGCGGGCAGGACCGGGTAGCCGTCCGTGTGCGTCACCGTCAGCTCGTGGCCGCCGAGGGCCACCCGGAAGGCCGTGTCCCCGCCGGCGTTCACGAACCGGATGCGGATACGGTCCCCGGGACGCGCCCGGAACACCGAAGGAGCCTTCGCCGTACGCCCGTTGACCAGGTAGTACGGGTACGCCACATCACCGGGATCGCCGCCCAGCAGATCGCTGTGGGCGCCCGTCAGCACCCGGGAGGGACCGGACGGCGAGGGGGACGCGGAGCCCTTCACGCGCATCGACGTGTGGGACAGGGAGCCGCCCATGCCCATGCCGCCGCCCATGCCCCCGCCCAGTTCGTCGAGGACCGCGTCCGGGGTCGAGCCGTCCACCCCGTCGACCCAGTCGTCCAGCATCACGACCCACTCCTTGTCGTATTTCAGGGGCTCCCTGGGGTCGTCGACGATCAGCGGGGCGTACAGCCCCCGGTCCAGTTGGACTCCGGCGTGCGGGTGGAACCAGTACGTGCCCGGGTGCGGGACCTTGAAGCGGTACGCGAACTCGGCGCCCGGCGCGATCGGGCCCTGCGTGAGGTCGGGGACGCCGTCCATGTCGTTGCGCAGGGCGACGCCGTGCCAGTGCATGGACGTGCTGTCCGGAAGGTGGTTGGCCAGGGTCAGGGCGAGGGTGTCGCCCGCGGTGACCCGGATCTCCTTGCCGGGCAGGTCACCGCCGTAGGACCAGGACCTGACCGTGCGCTCGCCGAGGTCCAGCCGGGTCTCGGCGGCGGTGAGGCGGACCGTGCGGACGGTACCGCCGCTGACGGCGCGCCGCTGCTCGGCGGCGGCCACTTCCGGGCCGGCCGGGTCGACGTAGCCCTTGGGGCCACCCGCGGTCGAGCCGCCGTGACCGGAGTGGTCCGTCTGCGAGTCGGAGACCGAACGGGCGGCCAGGATGCCCGTCCCGGCGACGGCGATGGACGCGCCGAGCACGGCGCGGCGTGGGGGAGTGCGCATGACTTGCTGACACCTCGTCTGGGTGGTGCTGATGATGGCCTGGACCTGTCTGGCGCTTCGGGGTGATCACCCGGGCAGGGCGAAGCAGCCGGTGGTGAGGCCTATATGCGCAGCACCGACAGACCGCTGAACGAGGGTCTGGCGGGAGGTGGGTCGGGCCACAGCGCCCGCAGGAGACGGGTGGGCCGGGGTGGGGAGAGGTGCGTCGAGTGGCTGCCGCCGAGCGCGGCCGCCGGCAGCAGGACGAGCGTGAAGGTGCCCAGCACCGCCAGGCACACGGACCCGGGGTCCAAGCCCTGCTCCGAGGGATGCCCCAGCGTGTGCAGGGTGACGATGCCGAGGAGCAGCACGGCGAGCAGCGGCAACCGCCGCCCGTACGTTCCGCTCCTCGATCCGGTCATGTGCGCAATCTACCCCCGCCGGGTATGCAACGCGCCCGCTCCCAGGAGGGAACGGGCGCGCGGGTGTCGCAGGCGGGTTCTCAGTGGCGCTTGTACGACTCGACGTAGCCGTTCGCGGGCGAGCCCACGCCGGTGACGTCGTCGTAGCCCTTGACGGCGGACAGCGAGCTGTCCTTGCCCAGGCTGCGGACCGAGGTCGCCAGACCACCGGTGGCGTCGTAGCCGTTCACGAAGTCGACGCGGGCCTCCGCCAGGCCGGAGCCCGTCGGGTTGTCGGTGACGTCGTGGAACACGCCCTTGCCGGACCGGGCGTAGATCTCCGGGTTGGCGAAACCGATCGCCTTGCCGTTCGCCTCCTGGGCCAGGGCCTGGATGGCGGAGATCACCGGGGCCGCGAGCGAGGTGCCGCCGATGCGGTACTCGTCGTAGGCCTGGGTCTTCCCGTCGGGCAGGGTCTGGGTCTGGCCGACCAGGAAGCCGGTGTTCGGGTCGGCGATCGCCGCGATGTCCGGGACCACGCGGTTGCCCTCGGGGTTGTTGGCCGTGGCGAGCGCGTCCGGCACGACGCCCTTCTGGTAGTAGGGCTCGGCGACCGTCTTGCTGGTGCCACCGCCCGCACCGGAGGTGAAGGCGCCGGGGAAGTTGGTCCAGCTCTTGCCGTCCGCGGACAGCAGGGCCTTCTCGGTGCCCCAGCCGGTCTCCCACTGGTAGTTGTCGTTCTTGCCGACCGCCAGGGAGGTACCGCCGACCGCCGTCACCCAGGCCGAGTTGGCGGGGGTGTCGACCTGCTTCGTACCGGTGTTGGCGACCTCGTCGCCGTTGTCACCCGAGGAGAAGTAGAAGCCGATGCCCTCGACCGCGCCGAACTGGAACACCTGGTCGTAGGCGGCCGCGAGGTCCGGCGTCTGGTTGGCCTCGATGTCGCCCCACGAGTTGGAGACGATGTCGGCGAGGTGGTTGTCGACCACCTTGCTCAGCGCGTCCAGCAGGTCGTTGTCCAGGCAGGAGGCCGAACCGACGTAGGTGACGTCCGCGGCGGGCGCGACCGCGTGCACGGCCTCGACGTCCAGGGTCTCCTCGCCGTACCAGCCGGCCGCCCCGCAGTCCTTGGTGTTCGTGTACTGCTTGGGCAGCACCTGGTGCAGCTGACCGGTGCTCCACTTGGCGTCGCCGTGCTTCAGCGCGTAGGTCTGGGCGTCGAAGGCGATGTACGGCGAGGCGTAGGCGTCCGTGATGGCGACCTTGACACCCTTGCCGGTGTAAGCGCCCGCGCCGTAGGCGGCGCGCAGCTGCTTGCCGGTGTAGCCCTTGATGGCGTACGGGATCTTCGAGCCGTACGCGGAGGGCAGGGTGCTCGCGGTGTTCGAGCCGTAGTACGAGGAGAACGGCCCGGAGTTGCGGAACACGGTCGAGGGCTGCGGCAGCTGGTCGTCGTGGTTCGCCTTGTGCGGGGCGTTGTCCAGGCCGGTGACGGTCAGGACGGCGCCGCTCAGACTGGCCGGGACGGAGGCCGCCTTCGCCGGGGCGCGGTAGGTCTTCGAGCCCTTGGTGTAGTTGTGCAGCTGGGTGTTGAACGCCTTCTCGGCGGCGGCCACGTCACCGGTGACGGAGACGTAGTGCTGCGTGACGCCGGTGACCGTGAGGCCGTTGGACGTCAGCCACGACTTGACGGCGGTCACCTGGGCCTTGGTCGCGCCGAAGCGGGCCGCGGCCTTCTTCGCGCTCAGGTACTTGCCGTAGTGCGGCGAGCTCGGGTCGGACACGGCCTTCGCGTACGCGGCGAGGCCCGCCGCGTCCTTGCCGGCCAGGTAGACCCTCAGGGAGACCTGGGCGGCGTTGGAGGTGTCGCCCTTGTCCGCCTTGGCCGTCGCCCACGCGGGCTTGGTGCCCACGAGAGCGTTCCGGCCGGGGTTGTCCGCGGCGTGCGCCGCGGGTATGCCGAGCGCCAGCGCGCCGGTGAGCATGGGCAGAGTTGCCGCCATGCTCACGGCGCGAAGTTTGGCGCGATTGGATCTCATAGAACCCCCTGCGATGCGGTTCTTCGCATGTGTGGTCGGTCTGCGGTGATCCGCGTAGACCCCGCTCAGCGGCGGAGGGGCGGGGAAATGGATCACACGGTAGGGGCCACTCTGTCGATGAACCGTTCATGCCAGGGGAATGAGATCCCCAAGAAGACCCCAAGGAAGCGCTGTCCAAGGCGATTTGGGGCTTACGTCCTTCAACGTTTCCGGGGTGTACGGGCTTCGGCGGTAATTCCTACGACCGCGGCTTCGCTCCCCGTGCCTTCAGCATGTCCGCCATCAGCTTGATCTCCGACTGCTGCGCGTCGACCATGCCCTGCGCGAGCTGCTTCTCCACGCCCACCGAGCACTTGGCGACGCAGCCCTCGGCCATGTGGATGCCGCCCTTGTGATGGTCCGTCATGAGCTGGAGGTAGAAGGTCTCGGCCTGCTTGCCGTTGAGCGTGCCGAGCTTCTTCATCTCGGTGTCCGTCGCCATGCCGGGCATGAACGAACCGTCCCCGCGCTCCGGCATGTCACCCATGCCCATCCAGGACATCGGCGGCTTCGCCGACACCTTCGGCAGGCCCCACAGGTCCAGCCAGCCCAGCAGCATGCCGCGCTGGTTGGCCTGCGTCTGCGCGATGTCGTAGGCGAGCCGCCGCACTTCCACGTCCTTGGTGCGGTCGCGCACGGTGTACGACATCTCGACGGCCTGCTGGTGATGGACCGCCATGTCCCGGGCGAACCCGGCGTCCGCGGACTCGGCGGCCGGTGTGGCCGCGCTCGACCCGTTGTCCTCGGCGACCGCGTAGGTGATCGCGCCGGCCCCGACGAGCGCCGCCGCCGCGGTGCCCGCGATCCAGCCGATGTGCTTCCTCATCTCACATCGTCCCGCCCGTGCAGGAGGCGCCCGGCTCCGGTGTCTGCTTGCCCTGCACGTACGTCTGGAAGAACTGCGCGACCTTCGGGTCGTTCGCGCTCGTCACGCTCAACTGGTGGCCCCACGCCGACAGTTCGATCGGCGCGCTCTGGTTCGTGTACGGGCTCATCAGCGAGTACGGCGTCTGCTTCACCTTCGCCGCGAGCGTGCCCACGTCCGACTTCGTCGCCTTGTCGGTGTACGTCACCCACACCGCGCCGTGCTCCAGCGCGTGCACGGCGTTCTCGTCCTTGACGGGCTTGGTGTAGACGTCGCCGTTGCAGTTGAGCCACACCGGGTTGTGGTTGCCGCCGACCGGCGGGTGCATCGGGTAACTCACGGTCCCCGCCACGTGGTTGCGGGACAGGTTGCCCGTCCAGGTGCGCACGCCGTCCTTGCCGGTGACGAAGTGCCCGGCGTCCCCGGAACTTCCGCCGCTCTTCGCGTCGCTCGCGGTGTTCTTCTTGTCCGACTGGTGCTGCACCAGCACCACACCGCCGACCACCAGACCGGCCACGACCACCACGCTCGCGCCGATCGTGAGGATCCGCCCGCGGCGCTCACGTGCCTTCTCGGCGCGCCGCATCTCCTCTATCCGGGCCTTGCGTGCGGCACTGGTGCTCTTCGAGCCCATGGCGGTGTCCTTTGGGGGAGGAAGGGACGATCGGGTGGGCTGATCCTAATGAGGAAGGGGAGGCGATTCGCGGCCAGGGCGGAGGAAAGGCCGGATCGACAGGGTCCCGACAGGTACCGAGCGATAATTTGAACCGCAGATGCGCATTATCTAGGCTGCCGGTATGCGGCTGCTGCGCTCCACCGACCTCGCCCTGCGCGTCCTGATGCGGCTCGCCGTCGCCGGCGAGTCCAGTCCTACGACGCGTGTGGTCGCGGCGGACATGGACGTGCCGTACACGCACGCGGCGAAGGTCGTCGCCGAGCTCCAGCACCTGGGCCTGGTCGACGCCCGCCGCGGCCGGGGCGGCGGGCTCTCGCTGACCGACAAGGGTCGTACGGCCTCCGTCGGCGGTGTGGTGCGGGTCTTCGAGGGCGACGGGGACGTCGTCGACTGCGAGGGCTCCTCACCCTGCCCCCTGAACTCCGCCTGCCGCCTGCGCGGAGCCCTGCGCCGGGCCCAGGAGGCCTTCTATGCCTCACTGGACCCGCTGACGGTGACGGACATGGTGGCCGCCCCCACGGGGCCGCTCCTGCTGGAGATCGGCCGCGCGTCGTAGCTCTTTCAGGCCGCCGCAGCCAGCCACAGGTCCGGGCCGAAGACCTCGTAGTGGATGTCCGCCGGGGCCACGCCCTTCTCGATCAGCTGGGCACGGACCGCGCGCATGAAGGGGAGCGGGCCGCACAGGTACGCGCGCGTACCGAGGGGGACCTCGACGTCGGTGAGGTCGACGAGGCCGGCGCGGGCGCCCGGGGTGGCGTCCTGCTCGTACCAGAAATGCGTGCTCGCGTCGGGGAGCTTCGCCGTGTACGCCTCGTGCTCGGCGCGCAGGGCGTGGTCGGCGGGGGAGCGGTCGCCGTGCACGACGGTGACCGGGGCGCTGTGGCCGTCCTGCGCGAGCTGGGCCAGCATGGCGATCATGGGCGTCACGCCGATGCCGGCCGAGGCGAGCAGCAGGGGCGTGCTGTCGGCGGCATCCAGGACGAGGTCGCCGTACGGGGCGGACAGCTCCAGGACGTCGCCCTCGCGCACGCGCGCGTGGAGGTGGCCGGAGACCTCGCCCTCGGGGGAGGCGTCGCCGTGGACGCGCTTCACGCTGAACTGGCGCAGGCTCGAGCCCGGGGCGCCGGAGAGGCTGTACTGGCGTATCTGGCGGGCGCCGTCCGGGAGCGCCACGCGCACGGAGACGTACTGACCGGCGCGGAAGTCCGCCACCGGGCCGCCGTCGACGGGCCGCAGCCGGAAGGACACGACGTCGGCGGTCTCGGCGACGCGCTCGACGACCTCCCAGGCCCGCCGGCCGGCGTCGTCCGCGCTCTCCTCCCGCAGCCGCTTCTCGATCGCGACGAGCGCGTTCGCCATCAGCCAGTAGACCTCGTCCCAGGCGGCCGCGACCTCGGGGGTGACGGCCTCGCCGAGGACCTCGGCGATGGCGGCGAAGAGGTGCTCGTGCACGAGCGCGTACTGCTCGGGCGTGACACCCAGCGAGGCGTGCTTGTGGGCGATGCGGGCCAGCATCGCGTCCGGGCGCCGGTCCGGGTGCTCCAGCAGGTGCGTCGCGAACGCGGCGATCGAGCCGGCCAGCGCCTGGCGCTGGGTGCCGGCGGCCTGGTTGCCGCGGTTGAACAGGTCCCGCAGCAGTTCCGGGCGGGCGGCGAACAGGCCGGCGTAGAAGCGCTCGGTGATCTCGCCCAGGTTCGCGCCGACCGCGGGGAGGGTGGCGCGGACGGTCGCTCGGGCAGGCTCGGACAGCATGCGGGACTCCTCGTAGGTCCGCCGGATCGATCTCCGGACTCGGCTGACCGGAACCGTATTTAAACTTGCATTTGAGATGCAAATTAAACGGGCGTGGTACTGGTCACGTGTGAGGTGGGGCGGGGCATTACGGATGTCGGCCCGAGCAGGCAAGATGGGCGTCAGAGCCGTACAC
Source organism: Streptomyces sp. NPDC101152 (assembly GCF_044768275.1). Classification (NCBI taxonomy): domain Bacteria; kingdom Bacillati; phylum Actinomycetota; class Actinomycetes; order Kitasatosporales; family Streptomycetaceae; genus Streptomyces; species Streptomyces sp. NPDC101152. The sequence continues at coordinate 146,698 of NZ_JBIWPO010000014.1, forward strand.
CTGCCGTACGTGAGGCGTTCAGGCCGAGGTCGGTTCGACGATCAAGGTCCGCAACGCGCATGAAATGCTGTTGTGGTGTGATGCTCAGGTGCCCGACCGCCTCCTGCGGGACAGAGAGACAGGCGGCCTGACCGGCAAGGATGGGGAAGCGGAAGATGGACAAGCAGCAGGAGTTCGTGCTCCGGACCTTGGAGGAGCGCGACATCCGGTTCGTACGCCTGTGGTTCACGGACGTGCTGGGCTTCCTCAAGTCCGTCGCCGTGGCCCCCGCCGAGCTGGAGGGCGCCTTCGACGAGGGCATCGGCTTCGACGGTTCGGCGATCGAGGGCTTCGCCCGCGTATACGAATCGGACATGATCGCCAAGCCGGACCCGTCGACCTTCCAGGTCCTGCCCTGGCGCGCCGAGGCCCCCGGCACGGCCCGGATGTTCTGCGACATCCTGATGCCCGACGGCTCCCCGTCCTTCGCCGACCCGCGCTACGTCCTCAAGCGCGCCCTGACGCGCGGCTCCGACCTGGGCTTCACCTTCTACACCCACCCGGAGATCGAGTTCTTCCTGCTGAAGGACCGCCCGCTCGACGGCACGCGCCCCACGCCCGCCGACAACTCGGGGTACTTCGACCACACTCCGCAGAACATCGGCATGGACTTCCGCCGCCAGGCGATCACCATGCTGGAGTCGATGGGCATCTCGGTGGAGTTCTCCCACCACGAGGGAGCCCCGGGCCAGCAGGAGATCGACCTCCGCTACGCCGACGCCCTGTCCACGGCCGACAACATCATGACCTTCCGCCTGGTCATGAAGCAGGTGGCGCTGGAGCAGGGGGTCCAGGCGACCTTCATGCCGAAGCCGTTCTCCGAGCACCCCGGCTCCGGCATGCACACGCACCTCTCCCTCTTCGAGGGCGACCGGAACGCGTTCTACGAGTCCGGCTCGGAGTACCAGCTCTCCAAGGTCGGCCGCTCCTTCATCGCGGGCCTGCTGCGCCACGCGGCGGAGATCTCCGCGGTCACCAACCAGTGGGTCAACTCCTACAAGCGCATCTGGGGCGGCAGCGAGCGCACGGCGGGCGCTGGCGGCGAGGCGCCCTCGTACATCTGCTGGGGCCACAACAACCGCTCGGCCCTGGTCCGCGTCCCGATGTACAAGCCCGGCAAGACCGGCTCGGCCCGCGTCGAGGTCCGCTCCCTCGACTCCGGCGCCAACCCGTACCTGGCCTACGCCGTCCTCCTGGCCGCCGGCCTCAAGGGCATCGAGGAGGGCTACGAACTCCCGCCCGGCGCCGAGGACGACGTCTGGGCCCTCTCCGACGCCGAGCGCCGCGCGATGGGCATCGAGCCCCTCCCGCAGAACCTCGGCGAGGCCCTGACCCTGATGGAACGCAGCGACCTGGTCGCCGAGACCCTGGGCGAACACGTCTTCGACTTCTTCCTGCGCAACAAGAAGCAGGAATGGGAGGAGTACCGCTCCGAGGTCACCGCGTTCGAACTGCGGAAGAACCTGCCGGTGCTGTGAACGCCGGGGACACCGCCGCGGTGCTCACGCGCCGCGGCTTTCCCGTGCCGTCCGACGGGACCGTGTACAGGTCCGCGCCGTAGTCGCCCGGGAGGGCGTAGACCAGGGCGTGGTCGTTCTGCCAGACCGCCTGGTCGTCGACGCTGCGGGGCTCCGCGAGCGGGGTTTCGCGCAGGGTGCGCAGGTCCAGGACGTACAGGTGCCACGGGGCGTCCTTCGGGAGGCCGGGGACCCGTTTCTTGTAGGCGACGCGGGTGCCGTCGGGGGAGAGGGACGGGCACTCGACGTTCCGGTGGATCGTCGTGAGCGTGCGGGTGCGCAGGTCGCCCCGGACCAGGTAGGTGCTGCCCTTCGTGGCCAGCGTCGCGTAGAACGTGCGGTCGTCCGCTGCGAAGGTCACGCCCCAGAAGTTGGTGTCCGCCGCGCGGTAGGCGTGCCCGTCCTTGACGATGCGGTAAGCCTCCAGGGTCGGGGTGAGTTCCCCGGTGCGGACGTCCACGATCGCCGCCCGGGTGGAGAAGTTCGTGCCGGCGTACGAGTCGCCGCCCACGAAGGCCGTCCACGCGGCGAAGTGCCCGGTGGGGGAGACGCGGGCCCGGGAGGGGATGCCGGGGACGTCGTAGCGGGCCCGGACGTGGAGGTGGGCGTCCAGGACGAGGGCGCGGTAGGTGTCGGAGACCGGGCCGTGGACGGCCTGCAGGCACACTCCGGTACCCGAAGCCGCGTAGAAGCGCAGGCATGTGACGCCGGAGGCGGTCCGGGGTCCCGCGGGGTCCGAGGCCGGGACCGTCGTCAGTTCGTCGCGGTGCGGGCCCCAGGCCATGTTGCGGAAGACCAGGCGGCCGGGGGTCGTGAGGCTCACCTGGCCCGAGGTGACTTTCGGGCCGCCGGCCTGGACCTGGTCGCGGCGTTCCGCGCGGGCCGACGCGTGCAGGACCGACGCCACGGCGACCGCCGCCAGGGCGAGCACGGCCGCGAGCAGGACGAGGAAGCGGTTGCGAACGCTCATGTGGCGGCCTCCCGAGCCGCGGGGCGCAGGAAGAACCACGACACGGCCGCGCACAGCCCCAGCGCGACGGTCGACGCGAGCAGGGCCGTACGGTCCCCCCACAGGGACCAGGCCGCGCCGAACCCCAGCGAGCAGGCGAAACGGGCCAGCGCCTGCCCCGTCTGCACCACCGCGAGGCCGGACGACCGCAACGCCTCGGGCACGCTGTCCGAGGCCGCCGCCATCAGGACGCCGTCCGTCGCCGCGTAGAAGGCGCCGTGGAGAGCGAGCACGGCGTACGGCAGGTACGTGCCGCGTGCGGAGGTGAGGAGGAGGGCGTAGGCGAGGAGCAGGGCTCCGTGGCCCGCGAGGAAGATCCGCCAGCGGCCCACCCGGTCCGCGAGGCGGCCCAGCGGTACCGCCAGCAGCAGGAACGCCGCCGCCGTGCCCAGGGGGAGCAGGGCGAACCAGCGGTCGGGGACGCCGAGACGGTGTTGCAGGAGCAGGTAGACGAAGGAGTCGCTCACCGTCGCCAGCCCCAGCAGCAGGGCGCAGACCGTGATGCGGCGGACGTCGCGGTGCCGGAGCAGCCCCAGCGCGGCGCGCAGCGTGGGGCGTACGGCCGCCTCGATCGCCGGCGCGGACGACGAACCCGGCACGAACAGCACCAGGACAAGGACGCCCAGCACCGCCACGCAGAAGCTCACGGTGAACACCGCGTCGTAGCCGTCCACCGTCGCCCGCAGGATCAGGAACGCGGCCAGCGGGCCGAGCAGCGCGCCCGCCGTGTCCATCGCGCGGTGCACACCGAAGGCGCGGCCACGGGTCTGGGGCGTGGCGGACAGGGAGATCAGCGCGTCGCGCGGGGCCGTGCGCAGGCCCTTGCCCGTGCGGTCGGCGGCCAGGATCAGGCCGATGGGGGTCAGGGTGTGGGCCACCAGGAGCAGCGGCTTGCACAGCGCCGAGAGGGCGTACCCGGCCCCCGCCACCCACTTGTGCCGGCCCCCGCCCCGGTCGGCCAGATGGCCCCCGGCCAGGCGTACGAGCGCCGAGAAGCCGTTGTAGACGCCGTCCAGGAGCCCGAAGCCCAGCGGGGACAGGCCCAGGCCCGTCACCAGGTACAGGGGGAGCACGGCCGTCACCATCTCCGAGGAGACGTCGGTGACCAGGCTGACCGTGCCGAGTGCGAGGACGGTGGGCGCGACCGCGGTGAGGCGCCGCCCGGCCGGCACGGGCCGGGCGGCGCCTTCCGCGGACGCCGGGGTACTGGCGCGGCTGTCCGCTACGTACACGTCAGGACGCCCAGATGCCGGTGATGTCCGTCGCGGAGGCCGCGTTGCCCGCGTGGGTGGACAGGCCCTGCGTGTCCTCCAGGGTGCGCAGCAGGTCGTAGTGGTTGTAGGTGGTGGACGAGGAGGAGCCCGGGGCCACCGGCTGGCCGTAGAGGACCGTCGGGATGCGGTTGCCGGCGAGGCGGTTGTCCTCGTCGAAGGTGATCACGAGGAGGCTGTTGTGGGTCTTCGCCCAGGTCGCGTAGGCGCCGAGGTTGTTCTTCAGCCAGGTGTCGCCGGTGGACACCGAGCAGTCGTGCATGTCGCTGCACAGGTTGGGGGTGACGAAGGAGATCTGCGGCAGCGTCGAGTAGTCCGTGGGGAACTGCGCGAAGGTCTTCGCGGTGGAGGTCGGCACGTTGCTGAAGCCGAACCACGGGTCGTGCTTCTGCGCGTAGTCGCCGCTGCTGCACGTGGTCGAGCCCTGGCTGGGCAGCGACTCGTTGTAGCTGGCCCAACTGCGGCCCGCGGCGATCGCCTCCGAGGCGAGGTTGTCTGCGGAGGAGAAACCCGGGGTGACGCAGCTGTCGTCGGTGACACCCTGGGTGGAGCCCGAGAACAGCGCGTAGTAGTTCGGCTGGCTCGGGTGGGTGATCGCGTACGACTGGGTGAGGTTGGCGCCGCCGGTCTTCAGCGAGTTGATGTACGGCGCGCTGGAGGAGCCGATGACCTGGCTGTAGGCGTGGTTCTCCATGACCACGACGACCACGTGGTCCGGGGTCGGCACGGCCGAGGCCGCGGACGAGGAGCCGCCGAGGCCGGTCCACAGGCCGACGGCCGCGGCCGTGAAGGCGACCGCGGAAGCGAGCGCGGTACGGCCGCGGCGGGCCCTGGTACGGGCAGGACTTGCGGTACTGCCGGACACATCAACCTCCGGAGGGGGGGAAGAGCGGGGCTGGCGGTGCGGACAGAGCATGCACACGTCAACATTCCCACGGCCCACTTCGCCCAACCCGGCGAGTGAAGGTTGGGTGAACTACTGCCGCTGGGCCGCCTGTTGGGCCAGCACCTCGTGCAGCGGCTCGGTGGCCCGGCGCCGGTACTCCTGGATCGCCCATCCGTTGCCGTCCGGGTCCTTGAAGTACATGAACGTCGCCCCGTCCTGCGGCGCGAATTGCTGCGGCTCACTGACCTCGAGCCCACGGGCGGTCAGCTCGTCGTACGCCGCCTTGGCGTCCGTCACGCACAGCTGCATCCCGTGGTACGTACCAGGCTGCGGCATCCCCGTGGGCACCTGCAACCCGTCGACCAGCGCGATGGAACACCCCGAGCCCGGCGGCGTGAGCTGCACGATCCGCACGCCCTCCATCACCTCACCGTCGAGATCCACGTGGAAGCCCGCCTTGTCCCGGTAGAACTCCTTGGCCCGGTCCACGTCGGAGACGGGCAGCAGGATCACTTCGAGGCTCATGTCCATGGAACGACTCCTTCGTCGTACGTCAGTCGTGCCTCGCCGAACGGCTCCCTACCACGGAAGCCGATAACACCCCGGCGCGCCACAGGATGGCCAAGACCGTCCCGGGCGGAACCGTCCCGGCGGAACTCCCCGCCGTCCGCCCGGGGGCTCCCGTCGGTGGCTGCGGTCAGGGCCTGTCCGGCGGATCAGGCCGGCCTGGAGGTACGGTGCTTCTTGGCCAACCGGAGCGGCCCGCGACACCGGCCTGATCCGCAGGACAGGCCCTAGGCTCTGGCCAGTACGACCTTGATCCGAGGGAGGCCGGGGATGACGGCGCCGGGGCGCAGGAGCAGCACCTTCACACGGCTGCTGCGGCACGGCTTCACCGATCCCTCCGCCGCCGAGCGCCTGCTGGACAGCGCGGAGCTCACGCCCGTGCGCAACGACCCGGTGCTGCTCGACGCCCTCGGTGCCACCGCCGACCCCGATCTGGCGCTCCAGGGCCTCGTACGACTGCTCGAGGCGCAGCCCGGCCCCACGGCGCGGCGCGAGCTGCTGGACACCCTGATAGCGGCCAAGCCGCTCAGGGACCGCCTGCTCGGCGTCCTCGGCGCCTCCGCCGCCCTCGCCGACCACCTCACCCGGCACCCGCGCGACTGGGAGGTCCTGGTCACCTACGAGCCGCGGGACCTGCACCCCGGCGTGGAGGAGTTCGAGCGCGGGCTCGCCGGCGCGACCGACCCGGTGTCGCTGCGCGTCGCCTACCGCCGCTGCCTGCTGTCCATCGCCGCCCGTGACGTCTGCGGCACCACCGACGTCGCCGAGACCGCCGCCGAGCTCGCCGACCTCGCCACCGCCACCCTGCGCGCCGCGCTCGCCGTAGCCCGCGCGAGCAGCCCCGACGACGCCGCGCTGTGCCGCCTCGCCGTCATCGCGATGGGCAAGTGCGGCGGCCACGAGCTGAACTACGTCTCCGACGTGGACGTCATCTTCGTCGGCGAGGCGGTGGAGGGTGCCGACGAGGGCAAGGCGCTGCGCTCGGCCACCCGGCTCGCCTCGCACATGATGCGGGTCTGCTCGGAGACCACCGTCGAGGGCTCCATCTGGCCCGTCGACGCCAACCTGCGCCCCGAGGGCCGCAACGGCCCACTGGTGCGCACCCTCGCCAGCCACCTCGCCTACTACCAGCGCTGGGCCAAGACCTGGGAGTTCCAGGCCCTGCTCAAGGCCCGCCCGGTGGCCGGCGACATCGAGCTCGGAGAGGAGTACGTCGCCGCCCTCGAACCCCTCGTCTGGCAGGCCGCCGAACGCGAGAACTTCGTCACCGACGTCCAGAAGATGCGCCGCCGGGTGGTGGAGAACATCCCGGCCGCCGAGATCGACCGCGAGCTGAAGCTCGGCCCCGGGGGCCTCAGGGACGTCGAGTTCGCCGTGCAGCTGCTGCAGTTGGTGCACGGCCGGGCGGACACGTCCCTCCGGAGCGGCACGACCCTCGACGCGCTGCAGGCACTGGCGGCGGGCGGCTACGTCGGCCGCGAGGACGCCGTCCAGCTCGACGACGCCTACCGCTTCCTGCGCACCATGGAGCACCGCATCCAGCTCTACCGGCTGCGCCGCACCCACCTCGTCCCCGAGGACGAGGCCGACCAGCGCCGCCTCGGCCGCTCCCTCGGCCTGCGCGCCGACCCGGTCGCCGACCTCAACCGCGAATGGCGCCGGCACGCGGCCGTGGTGCGCCGGCTGCACGAGAAGCTCTTCTACCGCCCGCTGCTCGACGCGGTCGCCCAACTCGCGCCCGGCGAGGTCAGGTTGAGCCCCGAGGCGGCCCGGGAACGCCTGGTCGCGCTCGGCTACGCGGACCCGGCCGCCGCCCTGCGCCACCTGGAGGCGCTGGCCTCCGGGGTGACGCGCAAGGCCGCGATCCAGCGCACCCTGCTGCCCGTCCTGCTCGGCTGGTTCGCCGACTCCGCCGACCCGGACGCGGGCCTGCTCAACTTCCGCAAGGTGTCGGACGCGTTGGGCAAGACACCCTGGTACCTGCGGCTGCTGCGGGACGAGGGCGCCGCCGCCGAGAACCTCGCACGCGTGCTGTCCGCCGGACGACTCGCCCCCGACCTGCTGATGCGGGCGCCGGAGGCGGTGGCGCTGCTCGGCGACGGGGACGGCGGCGGAGGGCTCGAGCCGCGCGGGCGGGAGCAACTGGAGCAGGAGATACTCGCCGCGGTCGGCCGCGCGGACGGCGCGGCCCAGGCGGTGACGGCGGCCCGCGGCGTCCGCCGCCGGGAACTGTTCCGTACGGCCGCCGCCGACATCGTCGGCTCCTACGGCACCGAGACCCAGCCCGCCGAGGCCGACCAGGGCGCCCTCGTGGACCGGGTCGGCGGCGCCGTCTCCGACCTGACCGCGGCCACCCTCGCGGGCACCCTGCGGGCGGTGGTCCGGGACGGCTGGGGCGACACCCTGCCCACCCGGTTCGCGGTCATCGGCATGGGCCGCTTCGGCGGCCACGAACTGGGCTACGGCTCCGACGCGGACGTCCTGTTCGTGCACGAGCCGCGCGAGGGCGTTGCCGAGCGGGAGGCCTCCGACGCGGCGAACAAGGTGGTCTCCGAGATGCGGCGGCTGCTGCAGCTCCCCAGCGCCGACCCGCCGCTGCTCATCGACGCCGACCTGCGGCCCGAGGGCAAGACGGGACCGCTGGTGCGGACGCTCAAGTCCTACGAGGCGTACTACCGCCGGTGGTCGCTGGTCTGGGAGTCGCAGGCGCTGCTGCGGGCCGAACCCGTCGCCGGGGACGAGGAGTTGGGGCGGCGGTTCGTCGAGCTGATCGATCCGCTGCGGTATCCGGCGGGCGGGCTCGGGGACGACGCCGTACGGGAGATCCGGCGCCTGAAGGCCCGTATGGAGTCGGAGCGGTTGCCGCGGGGGGCCGACCCGAAGCTGCACACCAAGCTGGGGCCCGGTGGGCTCTCCGACGTCGAGTGGACCGTCCAACTGCTGCAACTCCAGCACGGGCGGGCCGAGTCGGGCCTACGGACGACGCGGACGCGGCAGGCTCTCGCCGCCGCGCGTGAGGCCGGGCTCATCTCGGCGGAGGACGCGTCCATCCTCGACGAGGCGTGGGTGCTGGCCACACGGGTGCGGAACGCGGTGATGCTGGTGCGGGGGAGGGCCGGCGACACGTTTCCCTCCGGGGGGCGGGAGGTGGCTGCCGTCGGGCGGTACCTGGGGTATGCCGATGGGCATGTGGGGGACATGTTGGATGCGTATCGGCGTACGGCGCGGAGGGCTCGGGGCGTGGTGGAGGCGCTGTTCTACGGTGCGTAGTCGGGTGCGGGGGCCGTGGGGGCTGGTCGCGCCCACGCGGCGGAGCCGCATATTGACACAGCCCCGCGCCGCCAAAAGAATCTCACGCGCCGTTGGCCAGTATGTGCCGTACATGATCTAGGAACCCCGCCAGCCCAACCTCGAACGCCTGGTCCGCGCGGTGCTCGCCCACCGCTGCCAGCGCCTGGGCCAGCCTCGGGGTGGGGGTCTCCTCCGTCAGTTCCCACATCGTTTCCGGGGCCGATAGGTCCAGGGCCGAGCCCAGGATCAGGTTTTCCAGCGCGATCAGGACCGGCATCACCTCGGCCGGGGTGAAGCCGGCGTCCAGGAGGAGGGTGACGGCGCGCTCGTAGTGTTCCAGGACGCGGGGCGCTCGTACGGGTGATGTCATCAGGAGCGGGATCGCCTTCGGGTGGGCGGCGAAGGCGGCGCGGTAGGAGCGGGCCCAGGCCTCCAGGGCCGCGTCCCAGGGCGTCACGTCCAGGGTCCCCGGGTCGATCGCGGACGTGACCCGCTCGCGCAGCAGCTCCACGATGCCGTCCCGGCCGTCCACATGGTGATACACCGAGCCGGTCTGCGTCCCGAGCCGCTTGGCGATCTGCGGCACGCTGAAGTCGCCCTGTTCGTCGACGAGTTCCAGTGCCGTCGTGGTGATGCGCTCGCGGTCGAGAAGCGGTGTGCGCGGCCGTCCCATATCTGATTTCCCCCTGGAGGTCTTCCCGGATGCCCAGGAGGAGGCTACATTGCCGAAACCGAAAGCCTTTAGGTTATGGGTCCCGCCACCCGCATGGGTCCCGCCACCCGCACGCCCGGAACCCTCCCGTCCCCGCGCTCGAAGGGCTTGCCCATGTCCGTCACCACTTCGGAGGAGAGAACGCCGCCCGTCGCGGCGACCCTCCGCTCCGGCACCCTCGGCACCGCCGACATCGCGTTCTTCGTGGTGTCCGCCGCGGCGCCGCTCACCGTCATGGCCGGCGTCGCCCCGCTCGCGATCCTGCTCGGCGGCATCGGCGCCCCCGCCGGCTACCTCATCGCCGGCATCACCCTCGCGGTCTTCGCCGTCGGCTTCACCACCATGAGCCGCCACGTCAGGAGCGGCGGCGCCTTCTACGCCTACATCACCCGCGGTCTCGGTCCCGCCGTCGGCATCGGCGCCGCCCTGCTCGCCCTGGTCGGCTACAACGGCATGGAGATCGGCGTCTACGGCCTCCTCGCCTCCGCCGCCAAGGACACCCTGCACGCCCTGTTCGGCACCGACGTCCCCTGGCTGCCGATCTCCCTGGTCGGACTGCTCGTCATCGGCTACGGCGGTTACCGCTCGATCGACTTCGGCGCCAAGCTGCTGGGCGTGCTGCTGGCCGCCGAGACCGGCATCCTGGTGCTGCTGGCCGGCGGGGTGCTGATCAAGGGAGGCGCGCACGGGCTGTCCGGCGCCGCCTTCGCGCCGGGGAACGTCCTCGTGCCGGGTACCGCGGTGGTGCTGGCCTTCGCCTTCGCCGCGTTCACCGGCTTCGAGTCCACCGTCATCTACCGCCGCGAGGCCCGCGACCCGAACCGCACGATCCCGCGCGCCACCTACGTGGCCATCGCCTTCCTGGGCCTCTTCTACGCCTTCATGGTGTGGATCGTCATCCAGGCCTTCGGCAACAACGAGGTCATCGCGGCCGCCGCCAAGAACCCCGGCGGGCTCTTCTTCTCCGCCATCACCACCTACGTCGGCGGCTGGGCGGCCGACCTGATGCACGTCTTCATCGTCACCAGCGTGATCGCCTCCCTCCTCGCCTTCCACAACGCGATCAACCGGTACGCCCTCGCCCTCGCCGAGGAGGGGGTGCTGCCGAAGGCGCTGGGCCGCGTCCACGCCCGGCACCGCTCCCCGTACGTCGCCGGGATCGCCCAGACCGTCCTCGGCGCGGTCGTCGTCGTGGCCTTCTGGGCGGCGCACGCGGACCCGTACCAGCAACTGCTGCTGTGGGTGAACACCCCCGGCATGATCGGTCTGTTCGTCCTCCAGCTCCTCGTCGCGATCGCCGTGCCCTGCTACTTCCGCCGGGTCACCCACCAGGAGGGCGTCCTGCGCACGGTCGTCGCGCCGGTCCTCGCGGCGGTGCTGCTCGCGACCGCGATAGGGCTCGTCGTCACCCACATCGACCTGTTCACCGGCGCCTCCACCACCGTCAACACGCTCCTGATCGTCACCGCGCCCGCGGTGTTCGTCGTCGGCCTGGTGCTCGCGTGGTGGCTGCGCCGCGAACGTCCGCGGGTGTACGCCGACTTCGCCGCCGAGCCCGCCGAATAGCCCTTCCGGACAAAGGAGTTCACCTTCTCATGGTCACCCCCGACCTGATCCTCACCGGCGCCAAGGTCCGCACCCTCGACCCCGCCCGGCCGCATGCCACCGCCGTCGCCGTGCGCGACGGGGTGATCGTGGCGGTCGGCGACGAGACGGACGTACGCGAGTGGCGCGGGGCCGGCACCGAGGTCGTCCCCCTGGAGGGGGCGCACCTTGTGCCGGGGCTCGTCGACGCGCACAGCCACCCGGTGTGGGGGCTGGACATGGCGACCGGTGTCGATCTGTCCGGGGTGCGGGACGTGGCGGGGCTGCGGGCGGCCCTCGCCGGCGCCGAACGCGTCGAGGGGTGGGTGCTCGGCTTCGGCCTCGACCACAACGCGTTCGAGGGGCGCCCGGTGGACCGTTCCCTCATCGAGGACGTCCTCCCCGACACCCCCGCCTTCCTCCGTCTCTACGACGGCCACTCGGCCCTCGTGACCGGCGCCGCGCTCGCTGTGGCCGGCGTGACGGGCCCCCGCGACTTCCCCCAGCGCTCGGAGGTGGTCTGCGACGTCTCCGGGCGGCCCACCGGGCACCTCGTCGAGCACGCGGCGATGGACCTCCTGGCCGACGTTGTGCCCCGGGCCCCGTACGCCGTCCGCCGGGCCCGGCTGGCGGAGCTGCTCTCGGCGATGGCGGCGACCGGGCTGACCGGCGCGCACGTCATGGACGCCGGCGACGCGGAGCTGGTCGGCTCGGTGGCGCGGGAGACGGTGCTGCCGGTCAGGCTGCTCTTCGCGCCCTGGTGCATGCCCGGCGTGGACCAGGACGGGCTGGCGGAGCTGATCGGGCTCCAGGGCCGCGGCGGCCGGCACTGGCGGGTCGGCGGGGTCAAGTTCTTCATGGACGGGACCGTCGAGGGCGGCACCGCCTGGCTGGAGCACGCGGACTGCCACGGTCAGGGCACCGACGCGTTCTGGCCGGACCCCGAGGCGTACGCGGCCGCCGTACGGCACCTGCACGCGGCCGGTGTCCGCACGGCCACGCACGCGATCGGGGACGCGGCGGTACGGCACGTCCTGGACGTGGTGGCGGGGCTCGGCCCGGACGCCTACGGCCGCCACCGCGTCGAGCACATCGAGACCGCGCCGGACGACCTGCTGCCGCGTTTCGCCGAGCTGGGCGTCGCCGCCTCGATGCAGCCACCGCACACCGCGTACACCAGGGCCGACGGCACGGACGAGTGGTCCCGCCGCCTCGGCACGGCCCGCGCGGCCCACGCCTGGCGCCTGCGCGACCTCCGGGACGCGGGCGCGACCCTCGCCCTCGGCTCCGACTGGCCGATCGCCCACTACGACGCCCGTAAGGTCCTGGCGACGGCCCGCGCCCCTCGCGGCGCCGCGTCGACCGCCCCGGGCCTGACAGGCCTGGAGGCCCTGGAGGGCTGCACCAGCCACGCGGCAAGGGCAGCGGGGGAGGCCGACCTGGCGGGCCGCATCACCGTCGGCTACCGAGCCGACCTCACGGCCCTGTCCCTGGACCCGGTGGAGGCTCCGGCGGACGAGCTGGCCGAGGCCCCGGTATGCCTGACGGTGACCGGGGGGCACGTGGTGTACCGGGGGCGCTGAGCTACACCTTCCTCGGCAGCGCCTGCTTGTCCTTGCTCCTGTCCCGGACCAGCCGGGGCAGGGCGTAGGGCAACGCCCCATACCAAACTCGCGCCACCGCGAAACCGAACGCCAGGCACAGCATGCCCCCCACCGCGTCCAGCCAGAAGTGGTTGGCCGTCGACACGATGACGATCAGCGTGGCCGCCGGGTACAGCAATCCCAGCACCCGCACCCACGGCACCCTGGCCAGCGCGAAGATCGTCAGCCCGCACCACAGGGACCAGCCGATGTGCATGGACGGCATCGCGGCGTACTGGTTGGACATGTGCTTGAGGTCGCCGGAGGCCATCGAGCCCCAGGTCTGGTGGACCATCACCGTGTCGACGAAGTGGCTGCCGTTCATCAACCGGGGCGGAGCCAGCGGATACAGGTAGTAACCGACCAGCGCCACGGCCGTCGTCGCGAACAGCGCCAGACGCGCGGCCGCGTAACGGCCCGGATGGCTACGGTACAACCACACGAGCACACTCAGCGTGACGATGAAGTGCAGCGTGGCGTAGTAGTAGTTCATGCCGATGATCAGCCAAGTCACGGAGTTGACCGCGTGGTTGACCGACTGCTCGAAGGCGACGCTCAGTTGGTGCTCGGTCCGCCAGATCCAGTCGGCGTTGCGCAGCGCCTTGGCCCGCTGCTCCGGGACCGCGTTGCGGATGAGCGAGTACGTGTAGTAACTCACTGCGATCAGCAGGATCTCGAACCAGAGCCGGGGCCGGCGCGGGGTGCGCAGGCGGCGCAGGAACGCGGGTCCGCCCGGGGCCGTGACGGGGTCCGGAACGGCCGTCTGCGCACGGTCTTCCAGACTGGTCACGGTCGAGTCACCCATAGGCACAAAGTCTGCCAGAAACGCCTTCCTCGACCGATCATCCCTCGGTCGGGTTCGTCCCGCATGTCCTACGCCGGGAAGACCTCCCGGCGTACTACGGGTGCACCGCGGGTGACGCGGCATTCTCCCCCTCAGGGACGATTCCGCTCCCCGGGAGCCGAAGCCGTCGACCCCCGCACCACCAGTTCCGGCATGAACACGAACTCGCTGTGCGGCGCCGGAGTCCCCCCGATCTCCTCCAGCAACGTCCGTACCGCCGCCTGGCCCATCGCCGGCACCGGCTTGCGGATCGTGGTCAGCGGCGGGTCGGTGAAGGCGATCAGCGGCGAGTCGTCGAAGCCCACCACCGAGATGTCCCGCGGCACTTCGAGCCCGTGCTGCCGCGCCGCGCGTATCGCGCCGAGCGCCATCATGTCGCTCGCGCACACCACCGCCGTACAGGCGCGGCCGATCAGCGCGGTGGCCGCGGCCTGCCCGCCCTCCAGGGTGTACAGCGAGTGCTGGACTAGCTCCCGCTCCACCGTCTCCGCGCCCAGGCCCAACTGGTCCTGCATCGCGCGCACGAAACCCTCGATCTTGCGCTGGACCGGCACGAAACGCTTGGGGCCGAGGGCGAGACCGATACGGGTGTGCCCGAGGGACACCAGGTGCGTCACCGCCAGCGTCATCGCCGCGCGGTCGTCGGGGGAGATGAACGGCGCCTGCACCTTCGGTGAGAAGCCGTCCACCAGGACGTACGGCACGCCCTGCGCGCGCAGCCGCTCGTAGCGCTCCATGTCGGCGTTGGTGTCGGCGTGCAGCCCGGAGACGTAGATGATGCCGGCGACCCCGCGGTCGACGAGCATCTCCGTCAGCTCGTCCTCGGTGGAGCCGCCCGGGGTCTGGGTGGCGAGCACCGGGGTGTAGCCCTGCCTGGTCAGCGCCTGGCCGATCACCTGGGCCAACGCCGGGAATATCGGGTTCTCCAGCTCGGGGGTGATCAGGCCCACCAGGCCCTCGCTGCGCTGCCGCAGCCGCACCGGGCGCTCGTAGCCCAGCACGTCGAGGGCGGCGAGGACGGACTGGCGGGTGGTGGAGGCGACGCCCGGCTTGCCGTTGAGGACGCGGCTGACGGTCGCTTCGCTCACCCCCGCCTGCGCAGCGATGTCGGCTAGCCGTGTGGTCACGGCACCGGACTGTACCGGCCGTATCGTCATCGCGGTCCCTCTGTTCTGGTCGGTGCTGGTCGGTGCCCCTTGTCCCGCAAGGGGATGATTCCTGCGCCGGGGCCGGATGGCAAGAGCTTGCAGAGTCTTGCACAAGCTGCCCCTGCCCGCTCAGCCCCGCAGAACAACGGTCTCGCAGGGCTGACAAGCGGTCACGACGGGGTAACTTCCGCGGCCCCTTGCGATTTTTTTCTGCAAGGTCTTTCGCAACGCTTGCATCGCTGTTACGTTCCCTGACGCCCGGCAGACGCAACGGCGCAGTCGGCACAGCAGGGACGGCAGACGGGGCCGCCCCCTGCATCCCACGGGCTTAACCCTCAAGGAGAACTCATGCGGCGTGGCATAGCGGCCACCGCGCTGGTGGCGTCCCTCGCCCTCGCGGCGACGGCGTGCGGCGGAAGTGACAGCGGCAGCGACAAGAGCGGCGGCCCGGTCACCATCACCTGGTGGGACACCTCCAACGCCACCAATGAGGCACCGACCTACAAGGCCCTCGTCAAGGAGTTCGAGGCCGCCAACAAGGGCATCAAGGTCACGTACGTCAACGTCCCCTTCGACCAGGCGCAGAACAAGTTCGACACCGCCGCCGGCTCCAAGGGCGCCCCGGACGTGCTGCGTTCCGAGGTCGGCTGGACCCCCGCCTTCGCGAAGAAGGGCTACTTCCTGCCGCTGGACGGTACCGAGGCCCTCGCCGACCAGGCAAAGTTCCAGCCCAACCTGATCAAGCAGGCCCAGTACGACGGCAAGACCTACGGCGTCCCGCTGGTCACCGACACCCTCGCCCTCGTCTACAACAAGGCCCTCTTCAAGCAGGCCGGCATCACCGAGCCCCCCAAGACCTGGGACGAGCTGAAGGCCGACGCCGCGAAGGTCAAGGACAAGACGAAGGCCGACGGCTACTGGGGCTCCACCCAGGCCTACTACGCGCAGACCTTCCTCTACGGCGAGGGCACCGACACCGTCGACGCCTCCGCCAAGAAGATCACTGTCGGCTCGGACGCCGCGAAGAAGGCCTACGGCACCTGGCTGAGCCTGTTCTCCGGCACGGGCCTGCACAAGGCCGACACCACCGCCGACGCCTACGCCCACATCCAGGACGCCTTCGTCAACGGCAAGGTCGCCTCGATCATCCAGGGCCCCTGGGAGATCACGAACTTCTACAAGGGCAGCGCCTTCAAGGACAAGTCCAACCTCGGCATCGCCACCGTCCCGGCCGGCACCAGCGGCAAGGCGGGCGCCCCCACCGGCGGTCACAACCTGTCCGTCTACGCCGGCTCGGACTCCGCGCACCAGAAGGCGGCCCTGAAGTTCGTCAACTTCATGACCTCCGCCAAGTCCCAGACGGAGATCGCCCTGAAGAACTCCACGCTGCCGACGCGTGACGACGCCTACACCGCCGAGGT
Source organism: Streptomyces sp. NPDC101152 (assembly GCF_044768275.1). Lineage (NCBI taxonomy): Bacteria > Bacillati > Actinomycetota > Actinomycetes > Kitasatosporales > Streptomycetaceae > Streptomyces > Streptomyces sp. NPDC101152. The sequence continues at coordinate 162,630 of NZ_JBIWPO010000014.1, forward strand.
CAAGGCCGATCCGGGCATCGCCGGCTACCAGACGGTGCTGCCGGCCGCCCAGCCGCGCCCCGCGCTGCCCGAGTACAGCTCCCTGTGGGGCCCGCTGGACACCGAGCTGCCGAAGATCGCCGGGGGCAAGGAGTCCCTGGACAAGGGCCTGAGCAACGCCGAACTGGCCATCGCCAAGCTGGTGCCCGACTTCAGCAAGTAAGCCCCGCGTGGCCGTCGGATCCCCCGGTCCACGGGGGGAGGGATCCGGCGGCCACCGGCCTGCGCGCAGCGCCGTACTCCTTGATCCTCCCGAAGGTGCCGAGAACCCATGACAGCAGTCGCCCAACGCCTCAAGCACGGCTACCAGAAGCACTGGTACGCCTACGCGATGATCACCCCCGTGGCCGTCGTGCTCGGCGTCCTCGTGCTGTACCCCCTGGTGTACGGCCTGTACCTGACGCTCACCGACGCCAACAGCCTCAACACCGCGCGCACGATCGGCGTCAACCACATCGACGCCACGTACAAGTTCATCGGGCTCGGCAACTACAAGGACATCCTGTTCGGCCCGCTGTCGTACGACCGCTTCTGGTCGCACTTCATCTGGACGGTGGCATGGACGGTCCTGTGCGTCACGCTGCACTACACGATCGGCCTGGGCCTCGCGCTGCTGCTCAACCAGAAACTGCGCGGCCGGACCTTCTACCGGCTCATGCTGATCGTGCCGTGGGCGGTGCCCACCTTCGTCACCGTGTTCGGCTGGCGCATCATGCTCGGCGACGGCGGCATCATCAACTCCTTCCTCCACACGCTGCACCTGCCCCAGCCGTCCTGGCTGGAGGACACCTTCTGGCAGCGGTTCGCCGCCGTCATGGTCAACACCTGGTGCGGTGTGCCGTTCATGATGATCTCGCTGCTCGGCGGACTCCAGTCCATCGACGCCTCGCTGTACGAGGCCGCCGAGATGGACGGCGCGACCGCCTGGCAGCGGTTCCGCTACGTCACCCTTCCGGGTCTCAGGTCGGTCAGCTCCACCGTCGTCCTGCTCGGCGTCATCTGGACCTTCAACCAGTTCGCCGTCATCTTCCTGCTGTTCGGCGCGACCTCGGCACCGGACGCCCAGATCCTCGTCACCTGGGCCTACTACCTCGGCTTCGGACAGCAGCCGCGCGACTTCGCACAGTCCGCGTCCTACGGCATGCTGCTGCTGGCCGTCCTTGTCGTCTTCACCTCCTTCTACCGCCGCTGGCTGAACCGCAACGACCAGCAGCTCGCGATCTGAGGCAGGAACTCCCATGAGTACGACCACTGTCGACACCTCCGCCGAGGCGCGCGAGGCCGGCCCCGCGCGGGCCACCCGGAGCCTCAGGCGCCGCGGCGAGCAGAGCCTGCCCGGGAAGCTCGCCTCGCACGGCGTCCTGATCGTCGCGAGCCTCATCGCGCTCTTCCCCGTCGCCTGGCTCGTCTTCCTGTCCCTCGGCCCGGACAAGGACGACTACCTCCACCCGGGCGGCATCTGGAAGAAGATGACGTTCTCGAACTACTCGTTCGTGCTGCAGCACACGAGCTTCTTCGACTGGCTGAAGAGCTCCCTGATCGTCTCGCTGGGCACCACCGTGCTCGGCGTCCTGGTCGCCGCCACCACCGGGTACGCGGTCTCCCGGATGCGCTTTCCGGGGTACCGGAAGTTCATGTGGGTGCTCCTGCTCACCCAGATGTTCCCCGTGGCCGTCCTCATGGTGCCGATGTACCAGATCCTGTCCGACCTGGGGCTCATCGACAGCTATCTTGGTCTCATCCTCGTCTACTGCTCGACCGCGGTGCCGTACTGCGCCTGGCTGCTCAAGGGCTACTTCGACACCATCCCGTTCGAGATCGACGAGGCCGGGCGTGTCGACGGGCTGACCCCCTTCGGGACGTTCGCGCGGCTGATCCTGCCGCTCGCCAAGCCGGGTCTGGCGGTCGCCGCGTTCTACAGCTTCATCACGGCCTTCGGCGAGGTCGCCTTCGCCACGACGTTCATGCTGGACGACAAGAAGTACACGCTCGCGGTGGGGCTGCAGAGCTTCGTCAGTGAGCACGACGCCCAGCGCAACCTGATGGCGGCGACGGCGGTGCTGATCGCGATACCCGTGTCCGCGTTCTTCTACCTGGTGCAGAAGAACCTCGTGGCGGGCCTCACCGCGGGCGGCACGAAGGGCTGACCGCCGGTCCCTATGGGGGCTTCGCCCCCATACCCCCCTAGACCCGAGACGGCCGCGGTCCCCATCCGACCCCGCGTGACCGCGGCCGTCTCGTCACACCTGACCCCATGACCCTGTTACGTACCAAGGACGCCATGAGCCAGCAGCACTCCCTCATCGCCCCGGCACCGAACCCCGCCGAAGCCCAGCGCAGCGACTGGTGGCGGGACGCGGTGATCTACCAGGTCTATCCGCGCAGTTTCGCCGACAGCAACGGTGACGGAATGGGGGATCTGGAAGGCGTACGTTCCCGACTGCCGTACCTGCGCGACCTGGGCGTGGACGCCGTGTGGCTCAGCCCCTTCTACGCCTCCCCGCAGGCCGACGCCGGGTACGACGTCGCCGACTACCGGGCCGTCGACCCCATGTTCGGCAACCTGCTCGACGCGGACGCGCTGATCCGGGACGCGCACGAGCTGGGGCTGCGGATCATCGTCGACCTGGTCCCCAACCACTCCTCCGACCAGCACGAGTGGTTCAAGCGGGCGCTGCGGGAGGGCCCCGGATCGCCGCTCAGGGACCGCTACCACTTCCGTCCCGGAAAGGGCGCGAGCGGTGAACTCCCGCCGAACGACTGGGAGTCGATCTTCGGCGGTCCGGCGTGGACGCGGGTGACCGAGCCCGACGGCAGCCCCGGCGAGTGGTACCTGCACCTCTTCGCGCCGGAACAGCCCGACTTCAACTGGGACCACCCGGCCGTCGGCGACGAGTTCCGCTCGATCCTGCGCTTCTGGCTGGACATGGGCGTCGACGGCTTCCGCATCGACGTCGCCCACGGCCTGGTGAAGGCGGACGGTCTGCCCGACCTCGGCACCCGCGACCAGGTCAAACTGCTGGGCAACGATGTCATGCCGTTCTTCGACCAGGACGGCGTGCACGAGATCTACCGGCAGTGGCGGCTGATCCTGGACGAGTACAGCGGTGAGCGCATCTTTGTCGCCGAGGCGTGGACGCCGACCATCGAGCGCACCGCGCACTACGTCCGCCCGGACGAACTCCACCAGGCCTTCAACTTCCAGTACCTGTCGACGGCCTGGGACGCCGAGGAACTGCGCGAGGTCGTCGACCGGACCCTTGAGGCGATGCGTCCCGTCGGCGCCCCCTCCACCTGGGTGCTGTCCAACCATGACGTCACCCGGCATGCCACCCGCTTCGCCAACCCGCCCGGCCTCGGTACCCAGATCCGGCTGGCCGGCGACCGCGCGCTGGGCCTGCGCAGGGCCCGGGCGGCGACGCTGCTGATGCTGGCGCTGCCCGGTTCGGCGTACGTCTACCAGGGCGAGGAACTCGGCCTCCCGGACGTCGTCGACCTGCCCGACGAGGTGCGCCAGGACCCGGCGTACTTCCGGGGCGCCGGCCAGGACGGCTTCCGCGACGGCTGCCGGGTGCCGATCCCCTGGACGCGCACGGGATCGTCGTACGGCTTCGGCGGTGGCGGGAGCTGGCTGCCGCAGCCGGCCGGCTGGGGCGAGCTGAGCGTGGAGGCGCAGTCGGGGACGCCGGGTTCGACGCTGGAGCTGTACCGCGCGGCCCTCGCCGCCCGCCGGGAACACCCGGACCTCGGGGCGGGTGACTCGGTGGAGTGGCTGCGCGCCCCGGAGGGCGTCCTCGCCTTCCGGCGCGGGGAGTTCGTGTGCGTGGCGAACACCGGCGGCGAGTCCGTCACGACGCCGGCGTACGGGCGGGTCCTGCTCACCAGCGCCGAGGTGACCGAGGCGGACGGCGAGACGAAGGTGCCGGCCGACACGACGGTGTGGTTCACCGCCGTCTGACCGCGGTGACGGCCCGGACCAGGAGCGTGGGAGGGCTCCTGGCCCGGGCCGTCGGGGACCGTTCGGTTACTTCCAGGTGTCGCTGGTGGTGTAGCCCGACGAACTGCCCGTCGTGTAGGAGCGGTTCGTCCCGGACTCCCAGGTCACGTTCCCCGAGCCGTCCTTCTTGATGTACTTGTACGTGAAGGCCGTGCTCTTCGGGACGATCACCAGCTTGCTCCAGGTCGGGTACGCCTCGGACGACAGCGGGATCGCGTCGCCGGTGTTCCAGGAGCCAAGGGAGGCGAGGGAGCCGACGACGTAGACGTTGGTGCCCCAGTCGGTCGTCGCGTTCTCGTTGAAGGTGACGTCGGTGGCGTCCGTGTCGGCCACGTTCCAGGAGTTGTTCAGGGTGATCGCCGACGTCGTGGTCGCGCCCGACCGGTTGGCGTCGGACTCCCAGGTGACGTTCCCGGAGGAGTCCTTCTTCACGTACTTGTACGTGAAGGGCGTGTTGATCGGCACGCTCACCTCGCCCGACCAGACCGGGTAGCCGGACGACGACAGCGGGACCGCTTTCGAGGTGTCCCAGCCGCCGAGCGCCGGGATCGACCCGACGACGTACACGCTCGTGCCGGACGTCGTGGGCGCGTACTCATTGAAGGTGGCGTTCACCGTGGCGCCGGACGAGCCGCCGCCGGTGTCGCCGCAGCCGACCGTGCAGGTGTAGGACGCGTTGTAGAAGGCGACCGCGCTCTTGGCGGGGATGGTGATCGAGGCGCTGCCGCCCGACACCGTCACCGTGCTCGCGCCGCCGTCGATCACGTTCCGGTACGTGCCGTCGGCCATGCCGGTGGTGAAGGAGTAAGTGGCGGCGGCGGAACCGTTGTTGAGCGCGAAGAACCCCGCTCCGGAGCGGCCGAAGCCGATCACGTTCGAGGACTTGGTCTGCCAGTCGGAGACGGCGGCCGTGCCGGTCGCGTTGTGCCAGGCGACCATCCCGACGACCCCGGTGTCCCGGTCCAGGCAGTACCAGGAGCCGCCCGCGCAGTCCGTGTTCGTCACGAAGCCCGCGGAGTTCGGCGGGGCCTGGTCGCTCTGGGTCCACTCCCAGCTGGCGTAGACGGTCGGCGTGGACCATTTGTAGGCAAGCTGGAAGAGGTTGGCGAGCTTGTAGGTGTCGCCGTCCTTGTACGACAGGTGCAGGCCGTTGCGCTCGGTGTCGTGGTTGGTCACGAAGGACACCGAGTTCGCGGCCGGCAGGATGCCGCTGCTCGCGAGCGAGGACAGGTCGCTGACGTTGCCCTGGAAGGCCGACTTCAGCTTGCCGGCGTAGGTGAAGTCCAGGACGTCACCGGAGGCGTAGTAGTCGGACGGCTGCGGGGTCGAGCCGGGGTAGACCTCCTGGAAGACGTACGGCGCCGTCCCGGACGTCGTGTTCGTCAGTTTCGACTCGATCGCCGCCAGGTCGGCCTCGGGGATGTGCTTGGCCGCGTCCACGCGGAAGCCGTCGACACCGAGGGCCAGTTGGGAGTTCAGGTAGTCGGCGAGACCCGTGCGGACGTGGTCCGAGCCGGTCCTGAGGTCCGGCAGGCCAAGAAGTTCGCAGTTCTGGACCTGGGTGAGGTTCGAGTAGTCCTGGATGGTCAGGTCGGAGGTGGGGCAGTCCGAGGAGTCGTGGTAGTCGGCGCGAGCCCACTGGGGGGTGGCGTACTTGCTGGTGATCGTCGTGCCGTTGTATCCGGTGCCGGTCTGCGCAGCGGTGTGGTTGACCACCGCGTCCGTGTAGACCTTGACGCCGGCCTTGTGGCAGGTGCTGATCATCGACGCGAACTTCGCCGCCGTTCCGAAACGGCTGTTCAGGTCGTAGGAGTAGGGCTGGTAGACGTCCCACCAGTAGTAACTGGACTGCTTCAGGGACTCCTCGGGGGGTGCGACCTGGACCGCGCCGTAGCCCGCCGGGCCCAGCACGTTGGTGCACTCGGCGGCGACGGAGTCCCAGTTCCATTCCCAGAGGTTGGCGATGACATCGCCCTTGGCGGTGGTGTCCGCGTGCGCGTCGGCGGCGGGCAGCGCCACGGCGCCCGCGAGGGCCAGCGTGCCGGCGGCCAGGGCGGTGGCCGTGCGCCGGAAGACACCTGGGGGGTGGTGTCCGTTCATGTGCGGCTCCGATGGGGTGTTTGAGTTTCAACCAGTGGCGAGCGTGGGGCAGTTGAGAAGGGCACGTCAAGATTGGCGTTGAAAATTCTTGCTGTGAGTTTCAAGCCTCTTGCTGTAAGCCTTTCGTCGGCGATACGGTCGCGCGGGGTCGGACCCACCAGAGCCGTCATCGCAAGGAGTTCCCGCCTGTGATACCGAGAGCGAGACGGGTCGCGGCCGTCACCGTCGTGGCCCTCGCCGCCGCCCTGATCCAGCCACTGGCCGCGCGGGCCGCCACCCCGCCCCCGCCGCCGTCCGACGCGACGCTCGCCGCCGCGCCCGCCCGGCACGGCGACACCCGCGAGCAGTTCTACTTCGTCCTGCCGGACCGTTTCGCCAACGGCGACAAGGGCAACGACAAGGGCGGGCTGACCGGTTCACGCCTGTCCACCGGCTACGACCCCACCGACAAGGGGTTCTACCAGGGCGGCGACCTCAAGGGCCTGACCCGGCGCCTCGACTACATCAAGGGCCTCGGCACCACCGCCATCTGGATGGCCCCGATCTTCAAGAACCGGCCCGTGCAGGGCACCGGGAGCAACGCCTCGGCCGGCTACCACGGCTACTGGATCACCGACTTCACCCAGGTCGACCCGCACTTCGGCACCAACGAGGACCTGCGCACCCTGATCTCCAAGGCGCACGCCAAGGGCATGAAGGTCTTCTTCGACGTCATCACCAACCACACCGCCGACGTCGTCGACTACGAGCCCAAGTCCTACGACTACCTGTCCAAGGGCGCCTTCCCCTACCTCACCAAGGACGGGCGGCCCTTCGACGACGCCGACTACGCGGACGGCACGAAGAAGTTCCCGGCCGTCTCCCGAGCCTCCTTCCCGCGCACCCCGGTCGTCACCTCGAACAACAAGGTCCCGGCCTGGCTCAACGACCCGACGATGTACCACAACCGGGGTGACTCGACCTTCGCCGGCGAGTCCGCGACCTACGGCGACTTCTCCGGTCTGGACGATCTGTGGACCGAGCGGCCCGAGGTCGTCAGCGGCATGGAGAAGATCTACGAGCGCTGGGTGCGGGACTTCGCCATCGACGGCTTCCGCATCGACACCGTCAAGAACGTGAACATGGAGTTCTGGACGCAGTGGGCGACCGCGCTGGACGCGTACGCGGCACGGCACGGCCGTAAGGACTTCTTCCTGTTCGGCGAGACCTACTCCGCCGACACCTCCGTCACCTCCCCGTACGTCACCCAGGGCCGGCTCGACGCCACCCTCGACTTCCCCTTCCAGGACGCGGCCCGCGCCTACGCATCCCAGGGCGGCAGCGCGCAGAAGCTGGCGTCGGTCTTCGGCGACGACTACAAGTACACGACCGACAAGGCCAACGCGTACGAGCAGGTCACCTTCCTCGGCAACCACGACATGGGCCGGATCGGGTACTTCCTGAAGCAGGACAACCCGAAGGCCACGGACGCCGAGATCCTGAAGAAGGACGAGTTCGCCCATGAGCTGATGTTCTTCAGCCGCGGCAACCCCGTCGTCTACTACGGCGACGAGCAGGGCTTCACCGGCTCCGGTGGCGACAAGGACGCCCGGCAGACGATGTTCGCCTCCAAGGTCGCCGACTACCTCGACGACGACGAGATCGGCACCGACCGCACCGCCGCCAGCGACGCGTACGACACGAGAGCGCCGCTCTACCGGCGGATCAGTGCTCTCGGCAAGCTGCGCAAGGACAACCCGGCCCTCGCCGACGGCGTCCAGACCCAGCGGTACGCGGCCGACGGCCCCGGTGTCTACGCCTTCTCGCGCACCGGAAGCGACAGGACCGAGTACGTCGTCGCCCTCAACAACGCCGACCAGGCCAGGACGGCGACCTTCCCGACCGGTTCGGCGAACATGACGTTCCGTGGCGTGTACGGCACTTCGGGCGCCGTCATGTCCGGCGCCGACCGGCAGGTCACCGTCACCGTACCGGCCGACTCGGCGATCGTCCTCAGGGCGGCGCTCCCGCTCGCCGAGCCGACCGTGCGGCCGACGCTCACCCTCAAGGCGCCCGACGCTGGAGCCACCGGCACGGTGGAGCTCTCCGCCGACGTCACCGGCGGCGGGCTCAACCGCGTCGTCTTCGCCGCCCAGGCCGGCGACGGAAAGTGGCGGACGCTCGGCTCCGCCGACCACGCCCCGTACAAGGTCACCCAGACCATCGCCAAGGACGTACCGGCCGGAACTCCCCTGCGCTACAAGGCGGTTGTCGTCGACGCGGCCGGGCACCTCGCGTCCGCCACGGCCACCTCCACCACCGGTACACCGCCCGCCCCCCAGGTCCCCACCGCCTCCTCCCGCGACTACGCGATCGTCCACTACAAGCGCACGGACGGCGACTACGCCGACTGGGGCCTGTACGCCTGGGGCGACCTCGCCGACGGCGAGTCCACGACCTGGCCCGCCAGCCACCCGTTCGTCGGCCGGGACGCCTACGGCGCCTTCGCCTACGTGAAGCTGAAGCCGGGGGCCTCCAGCGTCGGCTTCCTCGTCATCGACAAGAACGGCGACAAGGACGTCTCCGCCGACCGTTCCATCGACGTCACCAAGACCGGCGAGGTCTGGATCGAGCAGGGCAAGGAGGCGGTGCAGACGACACGGCCCGACTACCCGGCGCAGGACAGGACGAAGGCGGTCATCCACTACCACCGGGCCGACGGGAACTACGACGGCTGGGGACTGCACGTCTGGACCGGTGCCGCGCAGCCCACGGACTGGTCGAGCCCGCTGAAGCCGGTCCGGACCGACGCGTATGGCGCGGTCTTCGAGGTGCCGCTCACCGACGGTGCCACCAGCCTCAGTTACATCATCCACAAGGGCGACGAGAAGGACCTGCCCGCCGACCAGTCCCTGGACCTCAAGTCCAACGGCCACGAGGTGTGGCTGCTGAACGGTCAGGAGAAGTACCTGCTGCCCCAGCCCGCCGGCTCGGCCGCCGCACTCGACCTGACCACCTCCAAGGCGGTCTGGATCGACCGGAACACCGTCGCCTGGAACGGCTCCGACGCGGCCGCCTCCACTCAGCTCGTGTACTCCCACGACGGCTCGATCGCCGTGAAGAACGGGGCGCTGACCAGCGACGACGAGCGCTGGCTGCGCCTGACGAAGACCACGCTCACCGACGCCCAGAAGGCCAAGTTCCCCCACTTGAAGGCCTACACGGCCTGGTCCGTCGACCCGAGGGACCGGAGCCGGGTGCGCCAGGCCCTCGGCGGGCAGGTCGTCGCCTCCCAACGGGCCGTGAACGGCGCCGCGTTGGCGGCGACCGGTGTGCAGATCGCCGGTGTGCTCGACGACCTGTACGCGGGAGCGACGAAGGCCGAATTGGGCCCGACCTTCCACCGGGGCCGCCCCACCCTGTCCGTCTGGGCGCCCACCGCGCAGAGCGTGGCGTTGGAGCTGGGCGTCTCCCTCAAGCCGATGCGCCGCGACGACTCCACCGGCGTCTGGTCCGTCACCGGGCCCGCGTCCTGGAAGGGCCAGGAGTACCGGTACGTCGTGAAGGTGTGGGCGCCCAGCGTCCGCAAGGTCGTCACCAACAAGGTCACCGACCCCTACTCCCTCGCCCTCACCGCGAACTCGCGGCGCAGCCTCGTCGTCGACCTCGGCGACAGGTCCCTCGCCCCGAGCGGCTGGGCGGGCCTCGTCAAGCCCAGGGCCGTACCGCTGCGGGACGCCCAGATCCAGGAGCTGCACATCCGGGACTTCTCCGTCGCGGACCGGACCGTGCCGGCGAAGGACCAGGGCACGTACCTCGCCTTCACCGACAAGAACAGCGACGGCTCGAAGCGCCTGCGGGAGCTGGCCCGGGCGGGGACCTCGTACGTCCATCTGCTGCCCGCCTTCGACTTCGCGACCGTGCCGGAGAAGAAGGCCGACCAGGCGACGCCCGACTGTGATCTGGCGTCCTACCCGGCCGACTCCGACCAGCAACAGGCATGCGTGGCGAAGACGGCCGCCAAGGACGCCTACAACTGGGGCTACGACCCGTACCACTTCACCGTCCCGGAGGGCTCGTACGCGACCGATCCGAACGGCACCCGGCGCACGGTCGAGTTCCGCGAGATGGTCAAGTCGCTGAACCAGGACGGCCTCAGGGTCGTCATGGACGTCGTCTACAACCACACAGCCGCCGGCGGGGAGGCAGACACCAGCGTCCTCGACCAGGTCGTGCCCGGCTACTACCAGCGGCTGCTCGCCGACGGATCGGTCGCGAACAGCACCTGCTGCGCGAACACCGCGCCCGAGAACGCCATGATGGGCAAGCTGGTCGTCGACTCCATCGTCACCTGGGCCAAGGAGTACAAGGTCGACGGCTTCCGCTTCGACCTCATGGGACACCACCCCAAGGCCAACATCCTGGCGGTCAGGAAGGCCCTCGACGCGCTGACCCTCGAGAAGGACGGCGTCGACGGCAAGAAGATCATCCTGTACGGGGAGGGCTGGAACTTCGGCGAGGTCGCCGACGACGCCCGCTTCGTGCAGGCGACGCAGAAGAACATGGCCGGAACGGGCGTCGCCACCTTCTCCGACCGCGCCCGGGACGCCGTACGCGGCGGCAGCCCCTTCGACTCCGACCCCGGCGTCCAGGGCTTCGCCTCCGGCCTGTACACCGACCCCAACTCGTCCACCGCGAACGGCACGCCGGCCGAGCAGAAGGCCCGGCTCCTGCACTACCAGGACCTGATCAAGGTCGGGCTGTCCGGAAACCTCGCCAAGTACCGCTTCACCGACACCGACGGCAAGGAGGTCACCGGCGCCGAGGTCGACTACAACGGGCAGCCCGCCGGATACGCGGACGCCCCCGGCGACGCCCTCGCCTACACCGACGCCCACGACAACGAGTCCCTGTTCGACGCGCTGACGTACAAGCTGCCCTCGGGCACGTCCGCCGACGACCGGGCCCGGATGCAGGTCCTCGCGATGGCGACCGCCGCCCTCTCGCAGGGCCCGTCTCTCTCCCAGGCCGGCACCGACCTGCTGCGCTCCAAGTCACTGGACCGCAACTCCTACGACAGCGGCGACTGGTTCAACGCCGTCCACTGGAACTGCGCCGACGGCAACGGCTTCGGGCGCGGGCTGCCTCCGGCGGCCGACAACCAAGCCAAGTGGCCTTACGCCAAGCCCCTGTTGACCACGGTGAAGGTGGGGTGCCGGCAGATCGAGGGCGCCTCGGCCGCGTACCGCAATCTGCTGAGGATCCGTACGACGGACAGCGCCTTCTCACTGGACACCGCTGGACAGGTGCAGTCGAAGCTCTCGTTCCCTTTGTCGGGGAAGGACGAGACACCCGGCGTCATCACCATGGAGCTCGGTGACCTCGTCGTCGTGTTCAACGCGACCCCGACCAGGCAGGAACAGAAGGTCGGTGCCCTGACCGGAGTCTCCTACCGGCTGCACCCCGTGCAGGCGTCGGGCGCGGACCCTATCGTCAAGACCTCCTCCTACGAGCCGGAATCGGGCACCTTCGTCGTTCCGGGTCGGACTGTGGCGGTGTTCTCCCGGGCATCCTGACAACGGCATTACCTTTGGTGGGGCAGGCCCGGAACCGGGTCTGTCCCACCGCTGCTGTCCAAGGGCTGGGGAATGGACGTCAACGGCAAAGTGACAGACACGACGGTGCTGGTCGTGGACGATGTGGCCGCGAGCCGGTACGCGATGGGCACCGTGCTGCGCCGTGCCGGGCACCGCGTCGTCGCGGTCGCCAGCGGCGCCGAGGCGCTCGACGAGGTCGACGTACGGCTGCGCAAGGGCACCCTGCCCGACGTGGCCCTCGTCGACGTGCACCTGCCGGACATGAGCGGCTTCGAGCTGTGCCGCCTGCTCAGGGACCGCCCGCACATGGCCGGGCTGCCGGTGGTGCACTACTCGGCCCTCTCCGTCGTCCCGACCGACCGCTGCGAGGGCCTCGACGCGGGCGCCGAGGCGTATCTGACGGTGCCCGCCGAACCGGAGGAGATCGAGGCGGCGGTCCGCTCCGCGGTGCGCGCGGCCCGGCTGCGGGCCGACGACCAGGCGCTGGTACGGCGGCTGCAGCTGCTGTCGGAGACCATCGTCACCATTCAGGCGGCGCGCTCGCTGCAGGAACTCGCCGACGCGGCCGCCGAGGGCGCCGCGCGGCTGATCGGCTGCCCGGCTGCCGTGTTCGTCCTGGACCAGGACGACCAGCTCTACCGCGGCCTGTCCCGGGACCGCACCTCGCTCGCGCTGCCCGACGAGGGCGCGCACCAGGCCGTGGCCGCCCTGCTGCGGCGGCTGACCCGGGGGCAGGCCGGGGTGCAGATCACCACCGTGCCGACGCCGCTGTGGCCCACCGGCTTCTTCCGGCCCGGGGTGCAGCACGACGCCCGGCTGGCGCTCGTCCTCACCCAGGACGGCAAGGCGCCGGTGTGTCTGTCGGCTCCCACCCGGGGGCTGCGCCGGGCCGGTCCCGAGGCCGAGGCGCTGCTGGCCCAGCTGGCCCAGGCCACCGCGCTGGCGGCCGAGCCGCTGCTGATGTACCAGGTCGAGCGGCATGTCGCGCTCACCCTCCAGCACAGCTTCCTGCCGCAGCCGCACCGGATGCCCGAGCTGCCGGGCGTCGACATCGCGGTCCGGTACGTGCCGGCGTCCAGCGACACCGAGATCGGCGGCGACTTCTACGCCGCGCTGCGGGTGCCCGAGGGCGTGCTCGCCGCCGTCGGCGACGTCGTGGGGCACTCGCTGGACGCGGCCACCGTCATGGTGGAGCTGCGGCACGCGCTGCGCGCCTACTGCGTCGACGAGAGCGACCCGGCGGTGCTCGCCGAGCGGCTCGACCGGATGCTGGTGCACTACCACGGCGACGTCACGGCCACCGTCTGCCTGGCGCTGATCGACCCGGCCACCGGACGGGTCCGCATCGCCAACGCCGGTCATGTGCCGCCGCTGGTCCTCGGCGAGAAGGGCAGCGCCGAGTACGTCAAGGCGTCCGGCCCGCTGCTCGGCGTGGGCCTGCCGCATCCGCCGCCCACCGAACTGCTCCTCGAGCCCACCGACCGCCTCCTCATGGTCACCGACGGCCTGATCGAGACCCGCGGCACCGACCTCACGGACTCCATGGAGCACCTCCGCGCCGCCGCCGTCGGCGCCCTGCCCGGCCTGGAAGCACTCTGCGACACCCTGCTGGCCTCCTTCGGCCACGACCGAGAGGACGACATCGCCATGCTGGCCCTCCAGCTCAGGAACTAGTGCCTGTCGCGGCACTAGGGTGACACCGTCGCCCCAGAACAGGAGTGCCATGCCGCAGATCACCGTCGACCACTCGCAAGCGATCTCCTTCGACCGGGAGGGCTTCGCGCTGGACCTGCACCACGCGCTCGTGGAGATCGCGGCCGCCAAGCCAGAGGCCTGCGAGACGCAGTTCCGCGCCTCCCAGGTCACCGCGTTCGGCTACGAGGACCCCGGCGAGCTGGACCACGCGATCGTGCACGTCACCATCGGGCTGCTGGCCGGCCGCACCGACGAGACCAAGGCGCGTCTGACCGAGGCCGTGCTGGAGCTGCTGAAGAAGCACATCGAGGACGACGGCCACGCCACCCTGCACGCCTCCGCCGAGGTCCGCGACCTCGACGCCTCCTACCGCAAGGTCGAGCGCTGACCCTCAGGACGCCAGGGCGAGCAGCCGGGCGACCAGGTCCGCGAAGGGCCCGTCGGCCGGCTCGTCCTTGACCATCTTGCGCACCAGCGCGCCCATCTCGTCGTCATAGGCGGCGCTCACGGCGGCCAGCGCCGCGAAGTCGTGCACGAGCTGCGCCTCCAGCTCGCCGCGCGGGATGCGCCGTCCGTCCAGCCAGATCAACGCCGTCGACTCGGCGAGCGAGATCCACGAACGGACCACCAGTTCCAGCCGCGCGGGCGGGTCCTCCACACCCAGGTGCAGCAGGATCTGGTCGTACGCGGCCTGCCGTACGGAGTCGATGAGCGCGTTCGTGGCCGACGAGCCGACCGCCGGGCCGCCGCGCATCAACGCCGAGAAGCCGGGCCCGTGTTCGTCGACGAAGTCGAAGAACCGGTGCATCGCGCGCAGCAGCCGGGCCCCCAGCGGACCCTGCTGCGGCTCCGCGAACCGGCCCGCCAGATCCTCCGCCGCACGCTTCAACGCGGCCTCGTACAAGCTGAGTTTGCCGGGGAAGTAGTGGTAGACCAGCGGCCGGGAGATCCCCGCGGCGGCTGCTATCTCGTCGATGGAGACGTCGTCGGGAGAGCGCTGGCTGAACAGTTCGAGGGCGACGCCGATCAACTGCTGCCGCCGCTCTTCGACTCCCATTCTGCGGCGTACCCCGGTAGTCATACGAACACCTTACCGATCGGATCAGGCCCCCGAACGGACCGGACCGAGCACGCGTGTTCACAAGTCCGGCACGAGATGGTCACCGCACGCCCGCCGACGGATCAGCGGAGTCCGCTGATCACCCGCCCGTCGTCCAGAGTGCCCTTCAGGTCGGCCTGCGCCCCCTGCGACGCCCGCGCCGCCAGCAGACTGCCCCGGGCCGAGGCGCTGCTGCCTCCCGTCGCCGCGATCGACGACGTCCCCGGACTCCCCGCCGCGAGCAGGTACCAGTGCCCCGCCGCCGACTTCCACAGCACCCCGGCCAGCACATGCGGGTCCTTCGCACCGCACGCCGTAGCGTTCTCGCCCTTCGCCGCGACCGCCCCGTACGTCCCGCCCGGCGTACGGAACTGCGCCAGCACGCGCGTGCCGCCGCCGCTCCAGGTCTCGGCCCGCGTGCACACCCAGTCCGCCGTACCGCTCGCCTCCGGCAGCGACTGCGCGGCGTACTCCCACAGGTTGACGGCGCGCACCCCCGACGACCGCATCGCGGCCAGCGAGCAGGCGTACGGCGCCCAGGCCCGCTGCCCCGCCGCGCCGGAGGCCTCATGGGTCGCGCCGGGCCGGCCGGTGGTGAGGCGGGCCGGGACCAGCTCGCCGAGGTCGGTCAGCAGATGCCTGCCCGTGCCGTCGGTCAGCTGCAGCACGTTCCACGAGGTGCAGGTCCCGGTCCGCTGGGCGGCGCCGGCCAGCGGCGAGGTGACGCCCGCGGTGAGGCCGAGGTCCATGGCGCCGGCGCCCTTCTTGAGCAGGTCCCGCTCGGCGGCCCCGGTCACCCACGGCGCCGTCAGATAGCGGACGTTGCCGTCGGCCCGGTCCAGCACCAGGGCGCTCGCCGCGGTCCGGTCGGCGCCGTCGACCCGCGCGAAGTCGAGGGCGGCGCCCTTGGTGCCGTCCTTCGGCTCGGCGTACCGCGCGATGCGCAGCCCGTCGTAGAGGACGACCACACGCGCGCTGTCGACGTTCCCGGCGTACAGGAGCTGCGGCGGTCCCGCCGGGCCGCCCGACGGGGTGCCGGGCGTCGCGGAGACCTGGACGCTCTCGCCGGGGCGTGCCCACACGGCGAGGGCGCGGCGCAGCAGGCCCTGGTCCCCGGTGAGGTCGCCGCGGGCCGGCCACACGGAGAAGTCGGTGCGCGCGGAGGCCTCCCAGACGGTGGGGGCGATCCGGACGAGCTTGGCCGGGTCGAGGGCGGCCTCGGCGGCCGGGTTCTGCGCGTAGGCGGGGGCGGCGGCGCCGTCCGGTCCCCAGCCGTCGCCGGGCAGGGCGAGCAGTGCCCCGCACACGGCGACGGCCGCCGCGGCGGCGAGCGCGGCCCGGGTGTGCTGCCGGCGCCGCATCAGATCGGTGGGCCGTGCCTGCAGCGAGCAGGGGTCGAACTCCGATGAGTCGAGGAGCCGGTAGTGCGCCGACGGGACCTCGTCGGCCTCGTTCAGCGCCTCGTCCACGTCCGCGCAACCGGCCGCAGCGAGGACCCTGCGCACCTCGCCGTCGGACAGTTCCTCAAGACCCCGCAGGACATAGACGGCGCGGCCGGGGCCGGACAGGGCCGACAGCCTCTGGTCCAGGGCGAGTTCGTCGGCGCCGCCCGAGCGGGGGAACAGGCGCAGACCCCACACCTGGGGGAGCAGCGGCGGGAGCTGGGAGCGCCTGGGCCAGGCCGTGAGCCGGAGCGGGACGCCCGCCTCCAGCGCCGTACGCAGCACCTGGAGGCGGACGAAGGCGTACCCGAGGTCGCCGTCCCGGCCCGTCGACTGGGCCGGGATCACCGGTGCCGGGGCACGGCCCTTGGGCAGGGCGCGTTGCACGAGCGCGTGCGCGGTCACCACGCGCCGGTTGCGCCCGAGGCTGGGCGGCAGCACCAGGTACGCGAGCCGGACCAGCCGCGGGTAGTGCTCGACCAGCGCGGCCTCGGCCTGCTCGACGTCGACGACCGGGTCGGCGGAGGACGATGCGGGGAGCGGGGCGACATCCTGTGACTGCACGTTCAGCAGAACGAGCGAATCGTTGAATGGTCACCGCCACCCGGGCGACTCACTCCCCGGGCTCCTCCGGTTCCACCAGCAGCCGGGCGTAGTTGGCCATCGACCGCTGGTAGCGTGGCAGATGGGGGGCCAGCGCGCCGAGGACGAGCGAGAGGCCCTCCCGGTCGCGGCCGAGGCTGGACAGGCACAGCGCCAGACAGGCCCGTACCGCGTCGTCCAACTCGTCGGAGGGAGCGTCCAGTTCGGGCGTCAGCAGCTTGACGCCCTCCTCGGGCTGCCCGGTGTTGCGCAGCGAGCTCGACAACTGGATCTTGGCCCGCCGTCCCTTGTAGCCGCTGACCTCGCTCAACCCGAGCGCCAGCGCCTCCCGGTACAGCGGCACGGCCTTGTCCGAGTGGCCGGTGGAGTCCCACGCACAGGCCTGCTCGAAGAGCCCCAGCGGGCTGCCCTCCGGCAACTCGGCGACGAGCGCGTCGATCACCGCCCGGAAGTCACCCGCCTCGTCCTCCGCGTAGTCGTCGAAGGTGGCCCATGCGGCCGTCACACGATCTTCCCAGTCCCGATTCACGGACCGAGCTTCGCACACCAGTACCCTGCCCCTCACCGGAATTGAGCGCCCCGTGCCCCACAGCCGTATCGAAGGGGACGGGCCCTCGGGGCCTGGTTGGCAACGCGACCGGAGGAACTGATGAGGTTGACCCGACCGATGCTCGCCGTGGCCGGTGCCGCGGCCGTGCTGGCGCTGGCGGGCTGTGGATCCGGCGAGAGCGACGCGGCCGCCAAGGTGCCGGTCACCGCCACCGGCAGTCTGGAGAGCCTGGCCGCCAAGGTGAAGTGCAAGCCGGACATGCAGATCGACTCCGACGAGGTCCGCCAGGCGATCTGCACCACCTCCGACGGCAAGTACGTCTTCGCCACCTTCGCCACCGACCGCGGCCAGCGCGAGTGGATCAACGACGCGAAGGACTACGGGGGTTTCTACCTCGTCGGCCGCAAGTGGGTCGCCGTGGGCACGGACAAGGTGGTCAAGGCGCTGCAGCCCACGCTGGGCGGCGAGGAGGAGACCGGCACCAACCACAGCGGGCACAGCGGCTGATCTCTTCCGGACACACCAGAAGGCCGGTGGCGGGATCTCCCGCCACCGGCCTTCTTCAGTTGGTCACCGGTTCAGTGTGTCACTGGCACCGCTGTCCGGAGTTGATGCAGTTGGCGATCTTGTTGGCCAGACCGCCGGTCGTGACGCTGATGAAGTCGTCGTGGTCGGTGATCGGCTTGTGCAGCTCCTCCGGGAAGCCGTCCACCGCGTAGGCGTTCTTCACCTGACCGTTCTGGATGACCGGCTGCGGGACGTTGTACACCAGGCGCATCGTCAGCTGCGGGATCGCCTTGAAACCGTTGGCGCAGTTGCCGGCCGCGTCGGCGAAGGCCACGTGCGTACGGTGGTTGGCGCTGTCGATGTTCTTGCCGTCCCAGCAGCTCTGGAAGGCGAACGTGCGCACCACGCTGCTGCCCTGCGGGCAGATCGGGTACTTGTCCGTCAGCTGCACCTTGTTCTCGAAGCCGGTGCAGCTCCAGTGGGCGTTGGCGTTGGCCGGGCCGTTGACGAAGGCCTTGGCGTCACCGGTGATGATCCGCAGGAACTGCGGCATCGCGACGACCTTGCTGGTCGGGCTGCCGACGTAGGTGATCTGCGCCTGCTGGGCCACCAGGATCTTGCCGACGTTGAGGTCCTTGCCGCCGCCGTTCGCGTTCGCGTCCTTCTCCTGCGTGCCGTTCTGCAGACGGATCACCGGCCAGTAGTACGCCGACAGGTCGTTCTTGTTCTGGCAGCTGGTGCCGCCCGCCAGGAAGGTGTTGTTGTTGGAGAACGCGTTGACCTTCTGGTTGCCCACGTAGTCGTGCACGTGGTGGGCACCGTTGCTCACGCCGGGCGCGACGATGACGTTGTCGCTGTTGTGGTTCTGGTTGGCGTTCACCCCGCACCTGGTGGTGAAGGTGCCGTTCGAGGCGTTGCCGTTCTTCTGCGGTTTCGCGGGGACGTTCGGCTGGACCTTGGTGATGTCGACGAAGTCCGCCGCGGACGGACCGTCGCCGGCCTGACCGCCGTTGTTCTGCCCGGCGCCCTGCCCGTTGCCCTGCTGCTGACCGCCGTTGTTCTGCTGACCGCCGTTGTTCTTGCCACCGTTGTTGTTCTGGCCACCGTTGTTGTTCTGGCCGTTGTTGTTGCCCTGGCCGGCGGTGGTCTGGTTGGCGTTCTGCGTGGTGCAGGCGGCGAGGCCCTGCAGCCCGGCCGCGTCGACCTGGCCGCCCACGCGCTGGATGTCGATGCGGATCCGGTCGAGGGTGGCCGCCCGCTTGTCCTTGAGGGGGCCCACGATCGCGTTCTGCACGAAGCTGGCGTCCTGCGTCTGCGCCTGGCGCGTGGAGGCGAGCCGGGTGTAGGCCTCGGTGATCTGCTTGTCGAGGTTGGCCAACTCCGTGGCCACGCCCTGCTGGGCCTTGGCCGGCACGTTCGTCAGCTTCTGGCCGACGTCAGGGCAGGCGATGGTCGCCACCTGTCCGGCGGCGGCGGCCTTGGTCTGGTTCTGCCCCGAGTTGTTCGACTCGTTGGCCGAGGCGTAGAAGTTCGCCCAGATCAGCCCGCCCCCACCGAGCGCTAGCACCGCCGATGCGGCTATGGCCTTGGTGGCCAGTGGCGTACGGCGTTTCCGATTGTTGCGTCCCATGGAACTCCTCTGACTTCCTTGCGGGCTTGGCGGGGCATCGAGGCGCCCGACAGGAGTGAAGCGGCGTCCATGGATACGGGCGCCGCCCCGGGGGTGTTCAGCCACCCCACAAACAAATCAGAGGTTTACCAGTCCTTGGGGACCCAACCGCCCCCTGAGCAGCAGAAGTTACGGAAAATCAGGGGCCGCTCACCGGTCCTGGTCCAGATACGCCAGGACCGCCAGAACGCGACGATTGTCGTCGTCCGACACCTCCAGGTCCAGTTTGGCGAAGATGTTGGAGGTGTGCTTGGCGATCGCCCGTTCTGTCACCACCAGCTGCCCCGCGATCGCCGCGTTCGACCGGCCCTGCGCCATCAGCTCCAGCACCTCCCGCTCCCGCGGCGTCAGCCGGGCCAGCGGCCGGTCGGCGGCGGCCCGCCGGGACAGCAACTGCTGGATCACCTGCGGATCCATCGCCGTACCACCCGCCGCGACCCGCCGTACGGCGTCCACGAACTGCTCCGCGTCGAACACCCGGTCCTTGAGCAGGTACCCCACCCCGCCGCTGCCGTCGGCGAGCAACTCCCGCGCGTACAGCTGCTCCACGTGCTGCGAGAGCACCAGCACCGGAAGCCCGGGCCGCTCGCGGCGGGCCCGCAGCGCGCACTGCAGGCCCTCGTCGGTGTGCGTGGGCGGCAGGCGTACGTCGACCACGGCGACGTCCGGCTCCAGCTCGGCCAGCGCGCGGGCGAGCTCGGGGCCGGACTCGACGGCTGCAGCGATCTCGCAGTCGTGGGCCTCGAGCAGGCGCACCAGTCCGTCGCGCAGCAGGAAGAGGTCTTCGGCTAGGACAACGCGCAAGGGATCTCCATGGTGACCATGGTGGGACCGCCGGCGGGGCTGCTGACGGCCAGGACGCCGTCGAATGTACCCAGCCGCCGCTCGACCCCGGCCAGCCCCGAACCGGCCCCGATCACCGCACCGCCCTTGCCGTTGTCGGTGACGCTCACCCGCAGTCGCCCGTCCTCGTGGTGCAGGTCGACCCAGATCCGGTCCGCCCCGGAGTGCTTGACCGCGTTGGTCAGCACCTCGCTGACGGCGAAGTAGGCGGCCGCCTCCACCGGCGCCTCCGCACGCCCGCCCAACTCGACGGTCACCTCCGCGGGAATCGGCGACCGCAGCGCCAACGCCCTCACGGCGTCCCCCAGTCCGCGTTCGGCGAGCACCGGCGGATGGATGCCGCGCACCAGCTCACGCAGCTCGGCCAGCGCGTCCACGGACGACTGCCGGGCCTGCGCGAGCAACTGCCTCGCCCGCGCGGGATCCTTGTCGAGGAGCGTCTCGATGGTGCCCAGGTCCATGCCCATCGCCACCAGCCGCGCCTGCGCCCCGTCGTGCAGGTCCCGCTCGATCCGCCGCAGTTCGGCCGCCGAGCTGTCCACGGCGTCCCGCCGCGTCTCGGTGAGCACCCGCACCCGCTCGGCCAACTCCCGCTGACTGGCGCCGAGTACGGCCCGGGTGAGCTTGAAGTGGACGGTCAGCAGACGCGGTGCGAGGGGAGTGAGCGCGAGAAGAGCGAGGGCCAGTGCACCGGCCCCGAACGCCGAGGCCTGGTCGGTGACATGGACGAAGCCGTACCAGTACCCGCCCCACCGGGACAGGGGCCGCCACAGTCCGGCCGCGGCGGCGATCCCCTCCAGCGGATAGAAGAACAGCACCGCCGGCAGCAGTGCGGTGACGTACCCCGCGCTCATGTCCACCTGCAGCCACCGCAGATCCCGCCACACCGCCGGGTCACGCAGCAGCGCGTACGTCCGGGTCCACGGCTTGCCCTCGGGGACCGGCCGGTACGCCGACGGGATCCGCACCCCGCTCCACTCGGCGGCCACCACCCGCCGCCAGTCCGCGAACGCTCTGACCCGGCCCAGCACCCACGGCGTCGTGAGCAGCCCGATCCCGATCGGGACGAGCGAGAGCGACAGCAACGAGAGCGTGAACCACAGCACCGCCCCCGGCAGACTCACCAGAGCCAGCACGAACCCCCGCCCCGCTGCGAGCGCGACGCCCCGGGCCCTCGCAGGAAGAGAGCCACTTCTCGTGTTGGTGTCCATGGCAGCAGTCTCGCCGGGCAGAACGCCGGGGTCACGGGGCCGAGCCCCCGCTCATGGGGTGGTCCCAGATACACCCCGGGGCGGATGACGCCGTCTTCTTTAGGGGCGCGGGGCTGTATCGACATGCGGCTCCGCCGCGTGGGCGCGACCAGCCCCCACCGGCCGGCAGACAAAGAACTACCCACCCAACACCTTCGCCTCCACCACCGGATCCAATCCAACCGGCGGCCTGTCAACCCGCTGCGGCGCAGTCCCCCCGATCCCCTGGAGCCAACCCCACGTGTCGGCGACGGTCTCCGAGACAGGCCGACAGACGAGCCCCGTCCCCACCGCCCGTGACACATCCCCGGCATGCAGGAAGTCATGCATGTCCCCGCCCGGCGGCACCCACACCGGCAACTGCGTCCACGGCTCGATCCCGGCGTCGAGGATCACCTTCGGGTCCGTCCACCGGAGTTCGGCCCCAGTCCCCGTCACCCGCACGCACGTCTCCAGCAACTCACCCATGGTCGCGTGCCCCTGAGGGCTCGTCATGTTGTACGGCCCGCTCAGCTCCCGCTCGGCCGCCCCGAGGATCCACTCGGCCATGTCCCGCACGTCCACGTACTGCAGCGGCAGCTCCCGCGGCCCGGGGGCCAGCACCGGCCCGCCCCGCGCGATCCGCCCCAGCCACCACGGCAGCCGCCCGATGTTCTCGTACGGACCGAGGATCAGGCCGGCCCGGACGAGCACGGAACGGTCCGCCCCGAACGCCTCGACGGCGGCGATCTCCGCGCCCCGCTTGTCGCGCGCGTAGTCGGTGCTGTCGGCGTCGGGCTCGGCACCCTCGACCAGGGCGGCGCTCTCGTCGTGTCCGGCCGGAGCGGGCCAGGAGTACACCGAGCGGGTCGACACGTACACGTACCGCCCGGCGCGGTCCCGCAGCAGTCGCGCCGACTCGTGCACGACCCGGGGCGCCGCCGACCAGGTGTCGACGACGACGTCCCAGGTGCCCTCCGCGAGGGCGGCGAGCCCGCCGGGCGCGGTGCGGTCGCCGCGCAGCGCCCGCACCCCGGCCGGCGCCGGGTGCCGCCCCCGGTTGAGGACCGTCACCTCCCAGCCACGCCCGAGGGCCGCCTCGACGACGGCCCGTCCCGCGAACTCCGTACCACCCAGCACCAGAAGTCTCATACCGGTGACTGTGCCCGGCCCGCGGGCGGGACGGAACCGCGCTCTGCCGTCAGCAGATCAGCGGATCAGCCGGATCAACGGCCGGTCGGCGGCGTGTACTTGTAGCCGACGCGCCGTACCGTCTGGATCGTGTTCCGGTGCTCGGCGCCCAGCTTGCGGCGCAGACGGGCGATGTGGACGTCGACTGTACGGCCGTCACCCACGTGCCCGTAGCCCCACACCGTGGTGACCAACTGGTCGCGGGTGTGCACCCGGTCCGGGTGCGCGACGAGGTGGGCGAGGAGCTCGAACTCCAGGTAGGTGAGGTCGAGTTGCTGTCCGTCCACCGAGGCGGTGCGCTGCACGGGGTCGATCCGGACGAGCGGGTCGTCGCCCGCCGCGACGCCGAGGGGCTCGGCGGGCTGCGCCGGGGCGAGGTGCGGCCGGTCGGCGGGGATGAGGACGAGATAGCCCACCATCGGCGGCTGCCCGGGCAGGGTGGGCAGGGTGTGCTGGGGCGCGGGCAGCCAGGTGGCGCCCGGCGGCAGGAACTCCGACACGTCGATCACCTCGTCCCGGTCGACGGCACGCAGACGGTGCCGGGAACCACTGGGGGAGGGGGCGGGGAGTGCTGCGGTGGGCAGGGAACGCATGATCGCCATGAGAGGTCAGCTCTTTCGCGCGAGAGGTTCGTCGAGGGGACGTACGTCGTGTCGCGCGGGCCGAAGGCCGGGGTTGCGGCTTTAGAGGGCCTGCGCGTTCGTCGCGCGGCAACACACCCGGTCGAAGTCGTGGTGCTGACGGGAAGGCCAGAACGGCTCGAGGTCGTGGCGACCCGTCGCGGTGTGATTCTGGAAGCTGGCCATGGGCCCATTGAAGCAGACGACGGCTCCCACGAGGAGTCTCCTCTCACTGCTTGGACGCTTCCTTGGCGTGAAGTTGACGTAACGGCCCCTCCGCCCCGGTCCGTCGGCGGCAGCGCGAGGGGGCGCCCACCGTGACGGTGGACGCCCCCTCGGCGGAGCCGGAGCGGATCAGACCTGGCCGGCCTTCTCCAGGGCGGAGCAGCAGGTGTCGACGAGCAGGCGCGTCACGACGTACGGGTCGACGTTGGCGTTCGGGCGGCGGTCCTCGATGTAGCCCTTGCCGTCCTTCTCGACCTGCCACGGGATACGGACCGAGGCGCCGCGGTTGGAGACGCCGTAGGAGTACTCGTTCCACGGGGCGGTCTCGTGCAGACCGGTGAGGCGGTCGTCGATGCCGGCGCCGTAGTTCTTGACGTGGTCGAGCGGCTTGGAGCCCTCGCCCAGCGACTCGGCGGCGGTGATGATCGCGTCGTAGGACTCGCGCATCGCCTTGGTGGAGAAGTTGGTGTGCGCGCCGGCGCCGTTCCAGTCGCCCTTCACCGGCTTCGGGTCCAGCGTCGCGGAGACGCCGAAGTCCTCGGCGGTGCGGTAGAGCAGCCAGCGGGCGATCCAGAGCTGGTCGGCGACCTCGAGCGGGGCCAGCGGGCCGACCTGGAACTCCCACTGTCCGGGCATGACCTCGGCGTTGATGCCGGAGATGCCCAGGCCCGCCTTCAGGCAGTTGTCCAGGTGCGCCTCGACGACGTCACGGCCGAAGATCTCGTCCGCGCCGACACCGCAGTAGTAGCCGCCCTGCGGGGCCGGGAAGCCGCCCTTGGGGAAGCCGAGCGGGTAGCCGTCCTGGAAGAAGGTGTACTCCTGCTCGATGCCGAAGATCGGCTCCTGCGCGGCGAACTTCTCGGCGACCTCGGTCAGCGCGGCCCGGGTGTTGGACTCGTGCGGCGTGAAGTCGATGTTGAGGACCTCGGACAGGACGAGGACGTCGTTCCCGCCGCGGATCGGGTCCGGGCAGGTGAAGACCGGCTTGAGGACACGGTCCGAGGCGTGACCCTCGGCCTGGCTGGTGGAGGACCCGTCGAAGCCCCAGATCGGCAGCGCGTCCAGACCGGCGGGCTCGCCCTCGATGATCTTCGTCTTGGAACGGAGCTTGGCGGTCGGCTGGGTGCCGTCGATCCAGATGTACTCAGCCTTGAAGGTCACGGGCCACTTCCTTCGGGATGTGTCTACGCACTTGCGGGTGCTGCGGCGCTGCGGCACTGGGGCGCCGCGGTGGATGCCCGCGAGCTTGTCAACGGGCGATTTCCCGTCGATTGCTCGACTGTGAACCCCGTGTTACCTGGCGGTGGTGTGGCGCGATTCACGGTGTGAGACCGCCCAGCCGCTCAGTCCTCGCCGGCTGCCGCCTCCCGGACCCCCTCCAGGAACCCCCTGATCGCGGCCGGCTCCCGCTCGTCGTACACGCGCAGAAGGTCCACCACACGCCGGATCAGCGGCCCGAAATGCTCCCAGCCGAGCGCGACCGCCCGCTCGTCCGCCTCGACCAGCACCTTGCGCGGGTCGTCCGCCGCCCGCACCCGCCGCACGAGCCCCGCGCCTTCCAGCCGGTCCACCAGCGCCGTGGTCCCCGCCGAGTTCAGCCTGAGCGCGGTCCCGAGGCGCCCGGCCGTCATCTCCTCACCCGCGCGCGAGGCGTCCGTCAGCGCGAATCCTGCTGCACGCGCCGCTGCTGCGGCCCACGCCGCGCGGCGCCCGGGCGCTCCTGGAGTGGGAGAGCGGGGGAGCGCCGCTCGACCCCGACTGGCTCCGCCTCCAGGAGGCGGCCGCCGGCTTCCCCTCCGTGTCGAAGCCGGTGACCGGTCCGCGCCCGGCGCCGGACGACCTGCGCGGGCTGGACATGCCGGTCCTGCTGTTCCTGGCCGGGAACAGCAGGACACTGGACACGTACAAGGTGGCGGAGCCGGCGGACGCGCTGCTGCCGCATGTCGAGACCATGGTCCTCCCCCAGGTCTCGCATCACATGCTGCCGCAGTCCGCACCCGCCGGACTCGGGCGCCGCCTCACGGAGTTCTTGAGCCTCTGAGCCTCACCCTACCTTCTCGATCAGCGCGCGCCGGATCAGGAACTTGCCGGGCTGCCGGACCTGCTCGAAGGCCGCGTTGTTGAGCAGTACGCAACTGCCGGACACGGACGTCACCTTGACCGTCGTGGACTTGTTGTTGTCGAGGTTGGTGACCTTGAGCGTCGTCCCCGCCGGGAACTGGTTGCTGGACGCGGCAGGTGCCCCGGCCTCACCGGAGAGGGTCACCGTGGAGCCCTTGCAGACCTGCTGGGCGGAGCCGGAGGCGGCGGCGCCACCGGTGTTCGCGCCCGCCCCGGAGTTGGCGCCCGCCCCGGAGTTCGCGTTTCCCGCGGGAGCCGTCTGCGCGGGCTGCGCGGTCTGCTGCTGCGCGGGCTGCGCGGGCTGCGCGGCCTGGGAGCCCTGAGCCGACTCCCCAACCGTGCACCCCGACGCCTGCTGCTGGACCTTGATCTGCGCGATGACCGCCTGGCGGTTGGCGATCCGGGCCGCGGACTGCGCGTCCGGGTTCGCCTGCTGCCCGGCGATGAACCTCTGGTTGTTGCCGAGCGCGGTGGCGAGCCCCTGACAGACCGTGGAGTTCGCCGCCGACAGGGTCTTCGCCGAGGGCGGGCTCTGCGCGGCGTTCGAGGTCGACGCCATCGCGAAGGCCCCACCGCCCGCCACCGCCGCCGCGGTCACGAGCAACGCGAGCTTCTTCTTCGTACTGACAGTTCTCCTACGCGACATGCGCGCCTCCTGAAGAGGTAGGGGAGCGTACGCCGTTATGTACGAGATACCGAACGAGGTTACTCAGCGGTTACACGAGTCGCTGAAGTAACCTGCGTCACACCGGGGTTGGTCAGCCGCGCGACAGCGCCTCGCGGACGGCTTCCTCCGAGCGGCCCACCACCGCCGTGCCGTCGTCCGCCGTGATGATCGGGCGCTGGATCAGTTTGGGATGCCCGGCGAGTGCCGTGATCCACCGGTCCCGTGAACTCGCGTCCCGCGCCCACTCCTTGAGGCCCAGCTCCTTCGCGTCCGCCTCCTGGGTGCGGGTGATGTCCCACGGTTCGAGTCCGAGGCGGTCGAGTACGTCCCTGATCTCCTCCTCGCTCGGTGTGTCCTCCAGGTAGCGGCGGACGGTGTACTCGGCGCCCTCGGCGTCGAGCAGGCTGATGGCGCCGCGGCACTTGGAACAGGCCGGGTTGATCCAGATCTCCATGGGGTCAACGGTACGCGAGGGGAGTGCCGAAAGCCCTTGTGGCCAGGGCCTTTTGTCAGTGGCGGGCGGTACACTAGAAGAAGTGTTCGAGGGTGGTGCCGGGGTCGTCGAGAGGCCCAGATGGACGCCCCGACCGCGACAGGAGGATGCCTGTGCCCGCTGCCGCACTGAAGCCGAAGCCCAAGCCGACCCAGTCCACCGTGAAGCACCCCGTCCTGCTCGACCTGCCGTACGAACCCGTGGAGAAGCGCCCGTTGCCGCCGGGCCGGCCCCGCGAGTGGTACGTCACGCACAACCGCCGCCTGAAGGCGATGCGGCTCGCCATCGCCCTGCTCGACTCGGGCGTGTACGTACCGAACCAGGCCCGCAACGAGACGATCCGCAGCACGGCGGAGCAGATCGGGGTGCATCCGCCGTCGGACACGACGTGCCACATGGTGCGCGCGCTGATGCGTTACTCGAGGTGAGCCCCGCTGCCGGGGGCCGCGCCCCCACGCGGCGCCCCGCCCCTACTAGCCCGCCCACACCATCTCCAGCGGAGTCCGGAAGCGTGGTGTCACCCGGCTCGTGCCCCCCCCCCCCCCCCAACCCGCGGGCGCCCCCCCCCGAGCCCCCCCCCCCCCCCCGGCCCCCCCCCCCCCCGCGGGCCGGGGCCC